>JALWEW010000049.1 GCA_027039295.1 Acidilobaceae archaeon | reverse complement strand
GTACGCTAGGGCCCTCCTGGCGGGCTTCGGGGTCGGGCTCCTCTCGGGGTTCCTCGGCGTGGGCGGGGGCTTCATCATTGTCCCGACCCTCCTCTGGGTTCTCGGCCTGGCCATGAGGGACGCCGTGGGGACGTCGCTCTTCATAATATTCCTCAACGGCATAGCCGGGGTTGTGAGCTACACCCTCCAGGGGAGGCCCCTCGACTATGTTGTGACGGGCTTCTTCGTCGCCGGGGGCGCCCTGGGGGGCTACCTTGGCGCTGCCGCGGCGACGAGGGTCTCCGAGAGGACGCTGAAGCTCGCCTTCGCCGCCCTCGTGTTCGGGGTGGCGGCGTACATCATCGCCGCGAACCTCGGGAGGGCGGCCTAGGGGTGGAGGGCCCTTAGGGTCATGTAGGAGGCCATCACGATATAGTACGTTACTGCTATGTAGTAGATCGCCCTGGAGGGGAGCCTGACGAGGAGCCTCGAGCTCGCGGTGGCGCCGGCATAGGTGCCTAGGGCCAGGGGGATGGCTAGGAGCCAGTCTATCCTGCCCTCGAGAGCGTGCCCGGCGACGCCGACGGCGGCTGTTATGCCAACCATCAGCTTGCTCGTTGAGACCGCCTGCTTTATAGGCATCCCGAGTATGAGTATGAGTATAGGCACCTTCACGACCCCACCGCCTATGCCGAGGAGGGCCGAGAGCAGCCCCGCCCCGGCCGATGCCAGGAGGGCCGAGGCGAGCCTCGAGGCTCGCGGGGGCCACCTGTAGGGGCCGGGCTCGGGCAGCCTCCTCCTGAGCCAGAGGCCCCACGCCGATAGTATTAGGGCGGCCGCGAAGACGACTGTGAGGCCCCTAGAGCCTAGGTGGCCGAAGGCCCAGACCCCCAGCGCCGCCCCGAGGGTGGTGGCGGTCTCCAGTGTGAGGGCCGTCCTATACTCAACAAGGCCCCTCCTCGCCAGGTAGAAGAGCCCGCCGAGGCTCGTGCCCAGTATGGCTACGAGGCTCGCGGGGACGGCCCTCTTAATGGGCACCCCCGCGAGGACTAGGAGCGGGACTATAACCGTGCCTCCCCCTATGCCCAGGAGCGACGCTATGAACCCCGCCCCCAGGCCCACGCCTAGCGCCAGCAGCGCCTCTCCAACGGCCCCCAGCGGCGTCCCCGGGCACCTCGCCCACGCGGCGCCGGGGGCCCGGGCTAAAACCTAGGCCCTAGGCAGTGGGGGGTCCCACCAGGGCTCGGGCTCGTATGCCCCTGAGAGGAGCCACTCATTGCCCAGGTATACCTCCTCCAGGCCAGCCCTCCTAGCCGCCTCGAGGGCCTTGAGGGCGTGGCTCCTGCTCGTGGTTGGGAGGTCGCTCATCCTATGCTCCGGGTGGAAGGCCAGGAGCACCAGTGGGGGCTTCGGGTCCAGGCCCGCTAGGTAGCTTGCTACCATGTAGACCTCCCACGCCCCCACGTAGCCCGGCACTAGTAGTATGCTCACAACCAGCAGCGGGGGCTCGGGCCTCTGGGAGGCCAGCCTGGAGACTATCCTAGTGTTCTCCCTGAGCCTCTCGAGGGCCCTCCGGCCGTCCACTCCAGTCAGGGCCTCGTATATGCTGGGGGTCCAGGCCTTCCAGTCTATCTTCACTATCCCACCGCTCTCGAGACTGTTTCTGGTTTGTGTAACTTCTAATAATCTGTAATGACTCCTAATTACTTGGTGCCTCCGTGTGACCGAGGTTCCAGAGAGGTTGCTAACACCCAGTGAGGTGGCCAGGATATTCGGTGTGACTAGAGCCGCTGTCATCAAGTGGATTAAGACTGGGAAGATAAGAGCAGTAGAGATTCATGGCCGCTGGCACATTCCCTATAGCGAGGTGGAACGGCTCCTACGCGGCGAAGCACTAAGGCCGAGGAGAGTTGCGGTATACGCTCGTGTTAGCGGTTCCACACAAAGGGATGACCTTGAGAGGCAATTACAAGCGCTGAGGGAGTGGGTTAGGAAGACCTACGGGGATATAGAGGTTGTCGAGGTCACAGACATTGGTAGCGGTATAAACACTAGGCGTAGAGGCCTGTGGAAGCTGATGGAGATGGCCCGCAGGAGACAGATAGATGCTGTTGTTGTAGCGTACAAGGATAGACTTACACGCTTCGGCATCGAGTATCTTGAGGCGCTCTTCAAGGCCTATGGCGTGAAAGTGGTAGTGGCTTTCCAGGATGAGCCAAAAGACTACATGCAAGAGCTTGTTGAAGACCTTGTAGCGATAGTTACCAGTTTCGCGGCCCGCATCTACGGCAGGAGGAGCAAGAAGTACAAGAGGGTGGTGAAGGCTGTTGAGGAGGCTCTCAAAGACCCTTAAGCGGACGGTAATAGTTGAGAGCGCCTACCTCGGCAAGCCGAAGCTAGCCATACTAAGGGAGCTGGAGGAAGCGTACAGGGAGATGGTAGAGGAAGTGGTAAAATATGCCGTGGAGAACAATGCTAAGAGCATGGCTAAGCTACATAAAGCACTCTACAAGAGGCTCCGCGAGAAGTACCCAGAAATGCCTACAAGGCTTGTGAAGGGGGCCATTGCGGATGCGGCTCGGCGGGCTAAGAGCTTCCTGCGGTTGAAGAGGCTCGGGCTAGCTGAGAGGGAGCTCCCAGAGGTTAGGAGGGTCAGCATCTGGCTCGACGACCACTTGTGGAAGCCGAATGGCTTAACCTCGATTAGAGTAGCAACCCATAGGGGATGGATAACGGTAGAGCTTGAGCCACACAAGCAGTACTGGAAGTATATCAACCGTGGTTGGAGGCTGGCTAGCGAGGCAAAGATAAAGCTTGACAGGAGGAATAGGCGACTCATAGTCTACCTGACCTTCACCGGGGAGGTTGAGGAGTACAGGCCTAGGGGATACCTGCCAGTAGACGTTAACGAGAACAACGTAACCATACTGGTTGACGGCTCTGCCTACCTCTTCGAGACCAATATCGAGAAGCTTGTTCTCGGCTACCACTATCGCAGGAAGAGCCTGCAGGAGCGCTACGACAAGCTCTACGGTGTAAAATCAAGGATAAAGAGGAAAGCTATGCGGAAGCTTAAGGAGAGAAGAAGAAGCAGGACACTAGGTGGAAGATAGCAAACATAATAGTTAGACTAGCATACGAGAAGAGATATGCCATTGTCCTGGAGCAGCTCGGCAAGAGGCCCGCCACCAACATGCTAAGGAGGATTAGGGATAGGCAGCTAAGGCATAGAATCTACCAGGCAGCATTCAAGGCTATGCAACAAGCAATTGAGGAAAAGGCTAGGGAGTATGGTGTCCCCGTAGTCTATGTTGACCCGTGGAACACCTCTAGGCTCTGCCCAGTACACCGTGCACCAATACTCTACAGCAATGGCTCAAGGATTGGGAGATGCAGCGTGGGAGGAGAACTGTGGCACCGCGACGTGGCTGCCACCTGGAACCTCCTCTTCAAAGCCCTACGGGGTGATGGGAGCAGTGCTCCGAACCCCGTAGGGTATATCGTTGATGGGAGCCCTGTGCCGTTGGGCTCAACCGCCACCCATGACCCCACACGGGTACCCAAGCCCGTGTGGGCGAGGTGGAAGTCCCTAGAGGCGACCCTAAACAAACCCAAAATAACAGGGATGACCCTCTAGGGACAAACGGGTCGAGGTAGGTGAAGCCAACCAGCCTCCCATGGCCAGCTAGGGGCTCGAGCCTCCCACCCCTGTTGGCCCAGACGCCGCAGTAGCCCCTCCCCCCGGGTGGTATGGTGCCCTCGTTCACGCACAGCCTGCACGGAGCCCCGGGGCCCCTTGGGGGCTCGGGTGGGAGGCCGTGTGCCAGTCTCCAGCGCCTCCTAGCGAGCCTAACGGCCTCGAGGGCCTCCTCGGGCCTCTCGCGCAGGCAGCCCCCGCAGACGCCCAGCCACCCCGAGACTAGGGGGCTCCTCCTATGGCAGAGGCGGCACTCCCCCATGGCGGGTCCCTTCTACGCCGGGCCCCCGCATAGCCTGGGGTTCCTCACCGAGGCCCGGTAGGCCTCCTGGAGGCGCCTCCTCGCCTCTGCCAGCCTGGGGTGGAGGGCGTGGTCGAGGGCCGTGCCGCAGGCGTCCCTTATCCTCATGCGCTCCACGACCCCGGAGGCGCTCCCGCCTAGGAGGCCCTCCACCACGAGGGCGTGGCGCAGGCCGGCCGGCAGCGGGCCGGCGTGGCGATCGACGAGGCGCGTCCAGAACTCCCCGACGCACCCGGCGATCCCGTCCGTGTACCGCAGCAGCGTGGCGGCGTCCGGGAACTCCCCGCGGAGCCCCAGCTCCCACTCCATCGTGG
>JALWEW010000048.1 GCA_027039295.1 Acidilobaceae archaeon | reverse complement strand
CATAATGTCCTCCCACCTACCCGTAAGGGAGAAGGCCGCCGAGCTACTCAAGAACACCACCTGGGTCTCCCAGGTCGAGAAGCTCCAGGTGCCCCTACACTCTGACGTGCTATCCAAGATAAAGTCCATACTCCAGAAGACCGCTAACCCGATAAACATACAGTTCCTAGCCAACGTCACCTACATGCTAGACTACACGCACCTGACCCCGAGCCACCCCTACTACCCCAAGCTAGCCAAGATATTCGCTCACGCCATAGACAAGGTGATCAGGGGACAGATGACCCCCGCCCAGGCTGTTAACTACGTCGTCCAGAAGGTGAAGGCCGACCCAGACCTCTCGAAGACGACCGAGATAGTGGGCTCGATACCCACCGGCTGGAACCCCTACGCTAAGGTAAAGGTGACCACCACAGCCCCAACGACCACGCCCACCAAGACCACCTCCACGCCAGCGACGCATACCACGACAAGCAAGCCAGCTACTACAAGCCCCACGACCACCCAGACTACCACGACCAAGGCTAAGAGCACCACGAAGAGAGTAGTAATAGCGGTTGCAATAGTAGTGATACTCCTAGCCATAGCAGCCGTCTACGCCATGACACGGAGCTAAAGGGTGGCAGGGGTTGCCTAGACCCCGCCTCCCAGCCCCCGCACTCTTTTTATCACTCGCAGCCTTCCTCGTCCTGGTATTCTACATAGTCCCCCTCATCCTAACCCTATGGGCCAGCCTGACGCCCGTTAGGAACTGGAACGTAGCCCAGCTACGCCAGTTCGTAGGAGCCGAGAACTATAAGAGGCTCTTCCACCTCATAAGGTTCGACCCTGACGTCTCCACGGTCGTCAAGACCACAATAGTATTCGTCGCTGGCACACTGGCTGTGAACGTCCTCGGAGGCCTCCTCCTAGCCCTCGCAGCCTTCATAATAGAGGAGAGGGCCTCCCTAGGCTTCAGGCTCCTATGGTTCCTCCCCAGGATGACGCCGGTCGCCGTCTTCGGGCTCCTATGGTATTACTTCTTCTACCCCCAGGGAACGCTTAACGCGATACTACTCAGGCTCCACCTCATAAGCCACCCCGTGAACTGGGGCCAAGACGTGTTACCCTGGGGGCCTTGGTCTATCATAATATTCGTGAACGGCCTCGTCGGCGTGAGCTATGGCATGATAATATTCTATTCAGCCTTCAAGGCGATACCCAAGGACATCTACAGGGCAGCACTGGTGGACGGCGCTAGGCTGAGGGACCTCGTTTTCAGGATAATGCTGCCCCTCACAAGGTGGCACCTCATATTCGTCACGGTCTGGCAGCTCCTCAGCCTCCTAACGACCTACGCGCACCTCTTCGTGCTCGTCGAGTGGGGCGTGGTCGAGAAGTGGCACGGAATGACCTGGGCCCTCTACGTCTTCGAGACGGCCTTCGGCAGCGCGGTAAACGATCAGGCCCTAGCCTCTGCCGCTGCCACCCTCCTAGTCGTGGTTGGGATAGGCCTCGGGCTCCTAACGCTCCGCCTCATGGGCTTCGAGAGGGAACTCGGAGCCGTCAGGGGTGAGCTCTAGTGCAGGGCGAGGGCCTCCTAGCGGGGCTACTGGGGAGCCTCAAGCCTCGGAGGCGGCGCAGGCAGCCCACTGAGGAGCTGCCCCTCGCATCGAGGGCCGTGGGCTACACGGTCATAGCGGCGCTCCTAGCGGCGAGCCTCCCGATAATACTATCCTACACCCTCCTCGTCGAGCTGAGCTTCTCCGCGTCATTCATAGCGACGCCCTTCGAGAAGACTAGCTTCACCCTCGAGAACTGGAGGCTCTTCTTCCAGGGGAGGCTAGCGCCCACCGCGGCCCAGATCTACACCCCCTCCTACATTAGGAGGATGATACTCGACACACTCATAGTTGCACTGGGCGTCATGGGTGTTGTCGTGGCCTCAGCGACCCCGGCGGCCTACGCCTTCTCTAGGATGAACTTCAGGGGCCGCGGGGCGCTCATGAGGTTCCTCATACTGCTCCACGCCTTCCCGGGGGTGGCCCTGATCATAGGGGTATACGCAATCTACGTCTACACCTACAGGAGGCTAGCCCTAGGCCTCCACGCGGGCGAGGCGGCGCTCCTAGCATACGCTTTCCTCTACGTTATAGTGGCGAGGGCCAGCCTCGAGATACCCATGAGCACCTGGCTCATGAAGGGCTTCTTCGACAGGATCCCCTGGGAGGTCGAGTGGGCGGCCCTCATAGACGGGGCGAGCAGGCTAAGGGTGTTCACTAGGATAATGCTCCCCCTCGTCAAGCCCGGGCTCGCAGCGCTATCAATATTCTCCTTCATGGCAGGCTGGGAGGAGTTGATATACGTCGTAGTCTTCCTCCCATCCAAGGCGCCTACTTTAGCCTCCTACATACACTCACAGCTGAGTGGGGGCGCGATTGAGACCGCCTACCTGCCTGTCGTGGCCGCGGCAGCCGTGGTGTACCTCATACCGACGATACTCTTCTTCGTGTTCACCCAGAGCCTCCTCGTCGAGGCAGCTGAGGGGGCGGGGGTGAAGGCGTAGTGGTCGAGGTGGAGCTTAGGGGCGTCTGGAAGAGGTTCGGGGACTTCGTTGCCGTGAAGAATGTGAACCTCAGGTTCCCCGACGGGAAGTTCTCCAGCATACTCGGCCCCAGCGGCTCCGGCAAGACCACGCTCCTATACTTAATAGCGGGAATCTACAAGCCGAGCAGGGGCGAGATACTCTTCGACGGCGAGGATGTCTCCCAGCTGCCGCCTAACAAGAGGAATGTGGGCCTCGTATTCCAGAACTACGCCCTATACCCCCACATGACGGTCTACGAGAACATAGCCTTCCCCCTAACCATCAAGGGGCTCCCGCGCGGCGAGATAGAGGAGAGGGTCCACAGCGTTGCCAGGATGCTCCACATAGACGAGCTACTCGACAGGTACCCACATCAGATAAGCGGGGGCCAGCAGCAGAGGGTCGCCCTCGCCAGGGCCCTAGTCAAGGAGCCCGCCCTGCTCCTGCTCGACGAGCCCCTGAGCAACCTAGACGCACTCGTTAGGCTAGAGATACGCGGCGAGCTGAAGAGGCTCCAGAGGAGGCTCGGCATAACAACGATATACGTAACCCACGACCAGAGCGAGGCCCTCGCCATGGCGGACCTGATAGCAGTCATACACAGGGGCGAGATCCAGCAGGTGGGGAGCCCCGAGGACGTCTACAGGAGGCCCAGGAACCTATTCGTAGCGGGCTTCATAGGCATGCCGCCCGCTAACCTCGTGAAAGCAACGGTTACCAGGGCGCCCGCGCCGTGCGTCGTGATAGCTGGTGGCGGCGAGTACTGCCCCGGGGAGCCCCTGGCGAGCAAGCTGGAGGCCCTCGGCCTCGAAGCGGTTGTCGTGGCCTTCAGGCCGGAGGATGTGGTGCTCGGCGAGCACCCCATGGAGGACTACGTCTCCCTGGAGGCTGAGGTGTACGTCGTCGAGACCCTGGGGAGGGAGAACCTGGTCACCCTAAGGCTCCCCGACGGCCAGGCGGTCAAGGCCATCACATCGCCCTTACTCAACCCGAGGCCAGGCGATAAGATGTACGTGAACGTCGAGCCCTCGAAGATACTCCTCTACGACCCAGAAACAGAGCTGAACATAGAGGCTATAGAAGCCGCCCCCGCAGCGAGGCCCGTCAGCCTAGCCGAGGCCTCAGAGAGGAGGAGGGCCGCCCAGGAAGAGGATTAAACTCCCCCACGCCGGGGGA
Organism: Acidilobaceae archaeon; assembly: GCA_027039295.1. Classification (GTDB taxonomy): domain Archaea; phylum Thermoproteota; class Thermoprotei_A; order Sulfolobales; family Acidilobaceae; genus Calypsonella. Next base: position 595 of record JALWEW010000048.1, on the reverse strand, counting down.
GCGTTGGGTGTAGATGGTGGCTAAGAAGAAGGGCGGGGGGCAGGCCAAGAAGGAGTCGAGAAGCATAGTGAAGCAGGCCGAGTACGACGTCGCCCTGCCAGCGGAGCTGCTGGAGAGGGCCAAGAAGGACCTCAGGAGGGAGAGCCACCTGACGCCTCTCAGGCTAGCCCAGCGCTACGATGTGAGCATTAGCACGGCCAAGAGGATCCTCAAGGCGCTCGAGGAGGAGGGGCTCGTCGTCCGCGTTGGCGGGACCAGGAGGACCCCCATATACGTGCCTAAGGGGAAGGAGCTGGCATTCGAGTCCCTAAACGTGGGCGTGAGGTCCGGGGAGAAGCTCTAAGCCCGACACAACTGGCGCGGCGGGGGAGGCTCCCCCGCTTGTGTTGGTTGAGGTGGTGTTCTGGCTCCTCCCCATCCACTTCTGGATCAGTACGTAGGATGCCGCCGCTATAGAGAGCATTATAGCCGCTATGATGAGTACAACGAGGAGGATCGCGCGGGTCTCCTCAGGCCCTATCCTCGCTGGCCCCCGGGCCTCGGGCCTCCTGCCCCAGCCCCCAGCCAATCCCCGCACGCCAGCCTAGGCCTAGGG
>JALWEW010000047.1 GCA_027039295.1 Acidilobaceae archaeon | reverse complement strand
CATCGCGAGCGTGCTCGTGGGCGTCGGCGGCGTCAGCTATGAGACCCTGAAGAAGTCCGAGAAGCTCGCCGAGGCAGCGGCTGCCGCGCCGAAGATAAAGTACACCCCCGGCAGGTGCGCCATGTGCCCGCAGACATGTTCCATAATGGTCAGAGTCACCAACGGCAGGGCCGAGAGGATAATGGGCAACCCCTACGGGTTCGCCTTCAACAGGGGCACCATATGCGCTAGGGGCAACATGGGCATCTACAGGCTTTACAACCCCGACAGGCTCATGCAGCCGCTAGCCAGGAGGCCAGGCTCCAAGAGGGGAGAGTGGGCGTTCGAGACCACCACCTGGACCAAGGCCTACAACGAGATACTCAGCATACTCAAGGAGAAGATGAGCAGTGGCGAGGCCAGGAAGGTCATATTCCCCACCGGCTGGGCCACATGCGACCTCTACAAGGAGCCATTCGTAGCATTCATGAAGGCTGCGGGCTTCTTCAACGCCCCCAACCAGTCTATGGGCTCCTGCTTCCTACCCAAGGCCCTAGGCTGGGCCAGCGTCATAGGCGTCGGGGCGCACCCCCAGATCATAACCGACTTCGACGATGTACGGTACCTCATAGTCACCAGCAGGAACCATGCTGGCAGCGTGGCCATATCCCACGCCACAAGGCTCGGCCAGGACATGAGAAAGTTCAAGCTAGTAGTCCTAGACCCGAGGCTGAGCGAGGAGGCCGCCAAGGCGGACGAGTGGATACCAGTAAGGCCCGGGACAGACCTGGCGTTCCTCATAGCCATGATGTACGTCATACTGGAGGAGAAACTCTACGATGCCGAGTACCTCAGGAAGTACAGCAATGCTCCTATGTTGATAGACCCCGAGACCTACGAGCCCCTAGGGCTCAAGCAGCTAGGCAACGGGAAGTACGACTTCATGGTCTACGACCTGGCCACGAGGAGGGCCACGTGGAGCAGGCAGGCGCTTCTACCAGCACTCGAGGGCGAGTATGAGATCAACGGTAAGAAGTACGTCACAGCCCTCGAGGCGCTGAAGAGGCACCTGGAGGAGAAGGGCTACACCCCCAAGTGGGCCGAGAAGATAACAGATGTGCCGGCCGAGACTATTGAGAGGATAGCGAGGGAGTTCGCAACCACAAAGCCCGCGGCCATAGACACCGGCTGGCACGGGAGCAAGACCTACAACGCCTTCCACACCTGGAGGGCCGTAGCCCTACTAAACGCCCTAGTGGGATCCCCCCTGGCTAGGGGAGGCATACTCCTATCCGGCGTTGGCATAGAGGACACCCTCCACCCCATGAGCCTCGCGGCCCCGCCGGAGAGCGACTTCCACAAGGCACTAGCCGACGTCGAACTCACACTACTAAGTGATGGCAGCAAGACTAAGGGTGTACTAGTCAACTGGGGCAGAAGCTACTATGGCCTCAAGAAGATTGCAGAGAGCGGCGAGAAGGGCTGGGTCATATTCGCGGCTGGCGTCAACTTTGTTAAGACAACTCTCGACGGTGAGTCTTGGCTGGAGAGGTTCCTAGAGAGCGATAAGGTGGATAAGGTAATCGTGTACGATGTGCTGCCCCAGGACAGTGCATTGTACGCTGACATAGTGCTTCCAGACTGCGTGTACCTCGAGAGGCATGAGTGGGTTAGACCCGTGGAGTACATACCCTACGAGGCATACTACACAGCGGTTCCAGCGGTCAAGCCCATAGCAAACTGCATACCCCTGACTGACTTCCTTACACTCCTGGCCAAGGATCTTGGTGTAGCCAAGAAGTACGGTGAGATCCTGGCTGCCCTCCTCGGCATAACTGACTCCGACCTCGTCGCCAAGGTAGTGCAGCTTGTCGAGTCGATCGATAGCTCCATACTCACGGATCCCAGCAAGAGGGACTACGTGGCGCCGAGGCTCCAGGAGATACAGGCCGAGGCGCTTGCTAGGAAGCTTGGCAAGAGCGCATCAGAGATACTGGAGGAGCTGAGGAGCAAGGGCTTCATACTAGCGGCCGACAAGGAGGAGGTCCTCGAGAAGAATAGGATGCTGTTGGAGAAGGGCATGCTAGCCACCCCCACGGGGAAGGTCGAGATCTTCAGCCTCATGCTCTACACCCTAGCGAAGAAGGAGAAGGGCGGCGTCATAAAGGCTGAGTGGCACCCGCTCATAGACTGGGTGCCGCCCAGGGCCCTGAAGTACTGGCCCAAGCTGGGCGAGGACGAGTTCTACGTCATATACGGTAAGGCCCCAACCATGACCCACACTCACACGGCCGACAACCCGCTGCTGAGCGTGAAGCTGACCCGCGACCTCTACAAGAGGGTCTGGATCCACACCAGCAGGGCCGCCAGGCTGGGCCTGAAGGATGGCGACCTAGTGGAGGTGTGCAACATCTACGGCAAGTGCTACAAGACTAGGGTCTTCGTCACCGAGGCCATCAGGCCCGACACGGCCTTCATAGTCCCGGCGTTCGGCCACGAGAGCCCGAGGCTGCGCTTCGCCCCGCTGGAGACGGTGCCGTACAACAAGCTCGTGCCACTCGAGATAGAGCCGGTTGCAGGGAGCGCTATCATGGGCGACATCATCGTCAAGATAAGGAAGGCCTAGGGGGTGACTGGCCGTGACGAGGTATGCGATGGTAATAGATGTTGATAGATGCCTTGGTTGTGGGGCCTGTGTGGCAGCCTGCATTGCGGAGAACCTGAACTCGAACTCCGGCATACTAGAGTTCCAGCCGAAGCCAGCCCCATCCATACTCAGGGGCCTGCTGGGCGTCAAGACGACGACGCCTCCAGCGGAGTACTTCGTCGAGGAGGCCGACAAGGAGACCAAGGGCCTCGTTGAGAGGGACCCGGAGGCCGCGAAGGAGAAGGCCCAGGAGACCGTGGGCAGGCTCTGGCTGAGGACCGAGGTCTACGAGATCATAGGCGGTAAGTACCCCAACGTCGACATACTCTTCTACCACAGGATATGCCAGCACTGCGATAACGCCCCCTGCGTCACCGTGTGCCCGACCCACGCGAGCTTCCAGCGTGAGGACGGCATAGTGCTTGTCGATCCCAACAAGTGTATACTATGCGGCTCCTGTGTGACCGCGTGCCCCTACGCCGCCAGGCAGGTGAACCTGCTACTCAAGACGATAGACAAGTGTACATTCTGCGCCCACAGGGTTGACAGAGGCCTACTACCAGCCTGCGTCGAGACCTGCCCAGCCCACGTGAGGATATTCGGCGACCTCGACGACCCCAACAGCGAGGTATCCAGGATCGTGAGGGAGCACCACGCGGTGCCCGGCACGCCCCATGGGCCCATGAGGCACACGGCCGCCAGGGTCTACTACGTGACCTACAGCCGCTACAAGCCCAACGTAGAGGAGATAGAGGAGGAACACCAGGAGGAAGCAAGGATAATGCAGCAGATAGAGAGGAAGGGCTGGAACAGCGTCAAGAAGAAGGGCTAGCCGATACGGCCGATGCTCGCAGCCCTGCTCCCACCCTTCTTGGGCCCAGGGTTTTCCCTTTTCCCCACCTCTCTTGGGGACCATGTGGTGGTATCCTTGAGCTTCAGTGTAGCCATCCACGAGTCGCTGGCGAAGGCCTATAGGGTCGTGGCGGTGCTGTTCCTGCCGCCAGCCCGCTCCCGGGGCGTCATCGAGGAGAAGGGCCTCGCCGCCCTCCTGAGGGAGAGTGGTGAGAGCCTCCTGCTCTCCCCCTGCATGGAGACGGGTGAGGCTCTCAAGGAGCTTGGTATGGCCCTGGAGGAGTGCCTGGGCAGCGAGGAGTGCTGGCACGAGTTCAACTACGACATGACTGTCAACGCTATAACCGCCGCTAGGAAGGTGCCGTGCCCCCTCTACGAGAGCACCTACAGGATCGGGGGCAAGAACAGGCTGATAGCCGCCCCCGCGATCAGCGAGGACCTGCAGCGCTACTACGCCAGGATAGGCCTCGAGGCCAGCGAGGGCCAGGGGGTGACCGTGGACCACATAACGGTCGAGCTCGAGTTCTTGGCAGCGTTACACGAGGCCGAGGCCAGGATGCTCCAGGGATCCTACCCCCCAGACCTGGTCGAGGAGCTGCGTAGCATGAGGAGGGGCTTCCTAGCCGAGCATGCCCTGGCCTGGATGCCCCAGGCGGCCTCTTGCCTCGAGGAGAGGGCCGCCACGCCCCTCCTCAGGGGGCTGGCCAGGGCCCTGAGGGCCCTCCTCGACTGCGAGGGGCTACTCTACGCCTGACCGGAGAGCCTCCCCCTCCACGGTTTCTTGACTGCGATGCCCCACCTAGTCTCGACTACCCTGAATTCCCCGGGGCAGGGGGTGGTGAAGGAGTGCTTCGCCCGGTGGAGGAGGACCCGGGCCTCGCTGAGCCTCCAGCCCC
>JALWEW010000046.1:6912-13794 GCA_027039295.1 Acidilobaceae archaeon | reverse complement strand
CTCATCGCCCACGCAGTGCAAAGCCGAGGGCGCCAGCCACCACGGCTACTATAACAATGGATGCAACAATTATTGACTTTAGTGTCGCATCCATATCTATCACCGGCAGCGGCACAGGAGAGGCCTCCTATTAAATCTTACTGAATCGATAGTATCAAGCTTAAAAGGCTAGTAACAGATGTCACCATAGGGATGCAGGATTGGACGCCAGCGTCGCCCAGCTCGTGCGGGAGAAGATCCTATCAGACCCCTGCCTGAGCGAGTGCCTAGCCAGGGGCGTGGTGAACCTAAGCGAGCTGGCCCGCCAACTCTCAAGCGAGATCGAGAGGATGGGCCTCGGCAGGCCCCGTGTAACAGCGGTCAAGATGGCCCTCTACAGGCTCTCGAGGAGGCTCCGAGAGCAACGCTTGTCCCAGCGCGTGATCAAGCTACTAGCCCGCTCCAGGATCATAATCCACGATTCAGTCAGTATACTCACGTTCCCCGGGGAGCTAATGCCTAAAGCCCTAGCCGTCGCGGCCGAGATAGCCTCGAGGGCCAGGTTCATACAGGTCACACAGGGATTCAGGAACGCCACCATAGTAGTCTCATCTGAGGACGCCGACAGGCTCGTCTCCAGGATAGGGGAGCCCATCGACAGGATAGACGGGCAGACAGCCATAGTAATCGTGAGCCCCGAGGACATAATCGAGACGCCAGGCGTCATCTCAATACTCACAGGCTACCTAGCATCAAACGGGATAAACATTACACAGATAATATCCTGCTACGTCGACACGATAATAGTACTCGACACCCGCGACTCCCTGAAAGCATTCAACATCCTCCACAACATAATCCACGGAGCAACACCAGGAAAAGAGAGTGCCCGAAGCCCCTAGCGTAGCAGTAGGGCCCGCCTATATGCAAGCCTAGGTTCGCGCAATCTCAACTAACCTCCCAAACCAAGGTTGCCGAGGAATAGGTGATTACTCGGCGACCCACCGAGATTTTAAAACCCACAACCTCCGCCGTGTGAGAACGCAAAGATATACAAGAGTTCACATTGTCGATATGTATGTGTTCCAAGCTGATAAATGCCATGGATATCCAGGTTGGATATCAACAGCTGCGAGATACGCATAGCCACCAAATAGAGTTCTACTCAGGAGTTAGAAGTGTTATTTACTTTAAATTAAAAATACTTTTTAATTCCTCCTTGACCTTAAGTAGAGCCTCTTCAGCGAGTCTGCCGACGACCTTTATCACTAATTTCTTCTCTACAGTAAAAATACTTGAACAATCTATATAGCTTGGCTCCTTCTTTAAACGGCCAATGACTAAGTCTGATTGTGTTATTGGTACTCTATGCAGACCAGGAGAGCTGGTTATCTTAGCTACTATTATATCATCGCCCAAGTCTATGGCATTCAACACCAAGACAGGCCTTAGTTTAGAGCCGAGTAGGTCTGTGAACGGGAGCTCTAGGATAACAATATCTCCTTGTTTATATTTCGAAGAGTTCTTCAGCATCTTCACCCTCCCTTAGAAGTCTAAGGTATGAATAGAGTTTCTCTGCATCGACGCTCTCAACATCTATTATCTTTATCTTGACCTTCTTACCCTCAAGCTCTGTCAAAGGTTTAAGTGGAATAATCACGCCGCCCTTAACAATACCCTCTATCTCGGACATCTTCAAGGCACCGGGTATTACTATTGCTGTAGAGGGTAATCAACTTAGCTTACACCGTTCCTTTATTCTTGGTAATGTTGCAGGAGCCGATGCGGTGTACGTTTGTGGTGGGCCCGCGGGGATTTGAACCCCGGACCTCCGCCGTGTGAGGGCGGCGTCCTAACCAGGCTAGACGACGGGCCCCCATGGCTTCTGCTCCTGCTTGTGGGGGTTTAAGTGGTTTCCTCGGTGCCCCAGGGGCTCCTATCCGTTGCGATCCACTGCTGCGTATGGGTGGGGGCCTGAGGGTAGACTGTTATTCCGGTAGCGCCGCTAGCCATGCATGGTGGGCTTTGGGTTGCCTGAGGTTCCTGGGTGGGTTGCGGAGAGTTATCGCGGGCGCCCTATTTGGAGGTTGATCGAGGAGGGCTACTATAGGCCCTGGGAGAGGCTCCGTGTCAGACATATCGTTGGAGAGGATCTCCATGTGAGGAGTGGCTCGTGGCAGGTCGAGGGCGTGCTTAGGATGCTCTTCCACGTCCTCGACCCTGAGGTGGCTAAGGACCCCGAGCACCTGATAGTCTATGGGGGCACGGGTAGGGCCGCCAGGAGCTGGGAGGCCTTCGAGGCTATAGTAGACACACTCATGGAGATGGATGAAGATGAGACCCTCGTGGTCCAGAGTGGGAAGCCCGTGGCTGTCTTCAGGACCCACAGGATGGCCCCTAGGGTTGTGATAAGCAACGCCGTCCTCGTGCCCAAGTGGGCTGACTGGGACTACTTCAGGGAGCTGGAGAGGAAGGGCTTGATCATGTATGGCCAGATGACGGCTGGCTGCTGGGCCTACATCGGGACCCAGGGGATCCTCCAGGGCACCTACGAGACCCTAGCGTTTGCTGCCGAGAAGCACTTCCCCGAGGGCACCCTCGAGGGCAGGCTGGTCCTCACCGCTGGGCTGGGCGAGATGGGCGGCGCTCAGCCCCTCGCCGTCACGATGAACGGTGGAGTCGCCATTGTCGTCGAGGTTGACAAGAGGATGATTGAGAGGAGGATACGCCACGGCTACCTCGACACCTGGACCGACAGCCTCGACAAGGCCCTAGACATGGCGCTGAAGGCGAAGGAGAGGAGGGAGCCCCTGAGCATAGGCCTCCTAGGCAACGCTGCCGAGGTCTTCCCTGAGATACTGAGGAGGGGCATAGTGCCGGACGTCGTCACGGACCAGACGCCGGCCCACGACCCCCTGAGCTACGTGCCGGCAGGCATGAGCCTCGAGGAGGCCGAGAAGCTGAGGGACGAGAACCCGGAGGAGTACAAGAGGAGGGCCCTCGAGAGCATGAAGGAGCACGTGAGGGCCATGGTGGAGTTCAAGAGGAGGGGCGCTGTCGTGTTTGAGTACGGGAACAACATAAGGAAGATGGCCTACGAGGCCGGCTATAAGGACGCATTCGAGTTCCCAGGGTTCGTGCAGGCCTACATAAGGCCCATGTTCGAGGAGGGACGCGGCCCCTTCAGGTACGCGAGCCTCACGGGCAACCCCAAGGACATAGAGAGGCTCGACGACGAGATAATAGCCACGTTCAAGGACAACAGGAGGCTCGTCCGCTGGATAGAGAAGGCTAGGAAGTACGTTAAGTTCCAGGGCCTACCGGCTAGGGTAGTGTGGCTAGGCTACGGTGAGAGGGCCCGCTTCGGGAAGCTGATGAACAGCCTCATCAGGCTAGGCGAGATCGGCCCCATGTGGATAGGCAGGGACCACCTAGACTCCGGCAGCGTCGCGAGCCCCTACAGGGAGACGGAGGGGATGAAGGATGGGAGCGACGCCGTCGGCGACTGGCCCGTGCTGAACGCCCTGCTAAACGCCGCCGCCGGCGCCACCTGGGTGTGCTTCCACCACGGCGGAGGCGTCGGGATAGGCTACAGCCTCCACGCTGGCCTGGGCCTCGTGCTAGACGGGAGCCCCGAGAGCGAGCTGAGGGCCGAGAGGGTCCTCACCGCGGACCCCGGCCTCGGCGTCGTCAGGCACGCCGACGCAGGCTACGAGAGGGCCCGCCAGGTGGTATGCGAGAAGGGCATCAAGGCCCCAATGATTAAGTGCTGATGAGCCATGAGCCCCCTAGAGGCCCTGCAGCCCCCGGGGGAACCCCTCCTCAGGGACCCCAGGGACGAGAGGATCCCCTGGGGCCCCGGGGAGGGGCCCGTGGTGAGCCTCGTGGGCGTCCCCTGGGACTGGAGCGCCGCCGGGGTTCCTGGGGCCAGGCTCGCGCCAGCCAAGATCAGGGGGTACCTCAGGGCCCTGAGGCCCCACGCGCCCGGCGTCGGCTCGGATTTCCCCTGTAGGATAGTGGATCTAGGCGACGTCAGGGTGGCCCCAGGCGACTACGAGGCCACTAGGCCCAGGATAGTGGAGGCGGCCCGCGCAGCATACGAGGCCGGCTCTATAGCGGCGTTCCTCGGGGGCGACCACTCCATCTCAAGGTGGACAGTGGAGCCCCTAGCCTCGGGGGGAGAGGCACTCGCCCTCCTCGTTCTAGACGCCCACTACGACATGAGGAGCGTCTCGGAGGGCCTCACGAGCGGCTCCTGGCTCTGGGACCTCCTAAGGAGCCACCCCAGCACCGTGCGCGTCGCCGTCGTTGGCGTCGCGGACTACTCGAACCCCCCCTACCTCTGGGAGAGGGCCCGCGAGGCGGGGGCCCTGGTGGTCCCTAGGGCCTCGCTCCTTGACGGCCTAGAACCCGCCCTAGAGGCGGTCGACACTATAGCCTCCGAGGCCGGCGTGGGTTACATCAGCATCGACATGGACCACCTAGACCAGTCGTACGCCCCCGGCGTCAACTCCCCCACGCCCCTAGGCCTCACGCCACCCGAGAGCCTGGCGATACTCAGGCACGCGGCTCGCAGGCTCAAGCCCCGGGGGGTGGACGTGGCCGAGGTGACACCCACCGTGGACGTGGGCGACGCCACCAGCAGGCTCGCCGCGAGGCTGCTAGCCTACACGCTCCACTGGGCCTGCGAGGCCTCCGGGGTGGTGCGGGGTGCCTAGGGCCGACCTAGTAGTCTACAATATAGGCGAGCTCGTGACCTTCAAGGGGGGCCCCACGGCTAGGCCCAAGCCCGGGGAGGCCGGGATCCTCAGGGGGGCCGCCGTCGCCATCAGGGGCTCCAGGATAGTCGAGGTGGGACCGAGCAGCCTCCTGAAGAGCAGATACACCGCCCTCGAGTGGCTCGACGCCGAGGGGAGGCTGGCGACGCCGGGCCTGGTGGACATGCACACCCACCCACTCTTCGCTGGCAGCAGGGAGGACGAGTTCGAGGCCAAGCTCTCGGGGGTGAGCTACGGGGAGATACTCGCGAGGGGCGGGGGGATCTATAGGACCATAAGGGCGACCAGGGCCGCCTCCCGGGAGGAGCTGCTAGGCCTCCTACTCGAAAGGCTCTACAGGATGCTCTGGGGTGGCACGACTATAGTGGAGGCCAAGACGGGCTACGCCCTCGAGCCCCGCGTGGAGGTTGAGCACCTGAGGATAATCTCGGAGGCCGCGAGGCTGACGCCCCAGCTAGTTGTGCCAACCCTCCTAGCCCACGTGCCCCCACGCGAGGGCGACAGGGGGGCGTACATCGAGGAGTTCAGGGGCGCCATACGCGCCGCCGCCGGTCAGGGCCTGGCTAGGTACTTCGACGTCTTCTGCGACCGGGGGGCCTTCACGCCGGTCGAGTCGAGGATCCTCCTCGAGGAGGCCTGGAGGGCGGGTCTGAGGCTAAGGATGCACGCCGACCAGCTCGAGTACCTGGGGTGCTCCAGGCTGGCCGCTGAGCTACCCCTGGATAGCGTGGACCACCTCGAGGTCATGCCATCCGAGAACGCCCGGGTGCTAGCGGAGGCCGGAAGCACGGCGGGGCTCCTGCCGACAAGCATCATGGCCATGATGCAGGCCGAACGCCCCCCCATCAAGGCCATAAGGGAGGCGGGGGTCCCCATAGCCCTGGGGAGCGACTACAACCCCAACAACATGACCCCACTGGTCCAGACCGCGCTCCAGGTCGCACCCTACATCCTAGGCCTCACACCGCTCGAGGCCCTAGCGGCTGCCACGGTCAACGCCGCGGCCAGCCTTGGCCTGGCCGGCATAGCAGGCAGGGTGGTCCCGGGCTTCAGGGCGGATCTCGTTGTGTGGGACGCCGAGAACTATAGGTGGCTCGGGTACGAGTGGGGCTACAATATGGCCCTCCACGTCGTGGCAGCCGGCCGCCCCGCCCTCGTGGATGGGAGGCCCGTCCTCAGGCCTCCCCAACGCTGAGCGAGACCTCCCTCACCTGGCGGAGAGCGTTTGCTATCGGGCACCTGGATAGAGCCTCCTCCACAGCCTCCCGGGCCCTCTCGATGCTCTCGCCCTCGGAGAGCCTGAGCCTCGCAACGACGGAGACATCGTGTATGCCCTTCCTCTCCCGCCTTGGCACCTCGCCCCGCAGCTCCCTCAGGTCCACCTTAGCCTCAACCTCGACCTCAACCGACTCTACGCCGAGGCCACGCTCCCGCGACACCCTCCTCGTGAGAGCGGCCACGCAGGCCGCAAGCGCGGCTATGGTATACTCTATCGGCGTGGGCACGCCCGTGCCGCCGAGGGGCTTGGGGGGCTCCGCCACTATGACGTGCTCCCCCCTAACCCTAGCGAGTACAGCCGGGGCGGGCCCCCAGGTCGCGACCGCCCTAGGCCTGGCTATCTGGGGCTCACCCAAGTCAACCCACCACGCCCCCACGGCCTGGAGACGGCTCAATGCGTTGAGGGGGTTTTTGATTGATTCAAACAATATACGCCCGACTATCAGCTCGTACGAGCCGTAATCACACCCCCTTAACCCCCGGAGGCCCCGGCGGGCGCCCGTAGGGCCCTAGGGGTGCAGGGCTGATCCGGGGTGCACGGACTCGGGGTACTGCTGGCGTTCGCCGCCGCCTACGCGGCCCTAGTAGTTGCGGTGGCGCTGAGAGCCAAGGTCATGACCGCGATAGCGGTGCTCATACTCGTCTACGCGGCCCTCACATGGTCCTGGGCCGAGGCTGGGCGGGCCCTAGTCGAGGTCTTCGATAAGTGGGTCAACCTGAGGGTTTTCGTCTACATATTCTTCAGCATGCTACTAGCCGGCATCCTCAGGGAGAAGGGCATCCTAGACCTCATGGTGGACTCGGCGGGGAGCATTGGCTGCAGGTTCAGCCTCGCCGCCGTCCCAGC
>JALWEW010000046.1:0-6902 GCA_027039295.1 Acidilobaceae archaeon | reverse complement strand
AGCCATGATAGGATTAATGCCGATGCCGGGTGGGGCCCTCGTATCAGCTATAGCTATGAAGAAGAGGTACTTCGAAGACGCTAAGCTATCGAGGGAGTGGGCGACGTACCTGAACTACTGGTTCCGCCACGTCTGGGTCCCGAGCTGGCCCCTCTTCCAGAGCATGGTGATAACAGCCGCGGTCTTCGGGGTGGAGCCTACCCTGATAGCGAGCCACACGTGGCCGGCCACCCTGGCGGCGATAATCGCCGGGCTGCTAGTCGCGAGCCCCATTCTAGCGGGGCTCAAGTGCCCCCGCCTCGAGGGCTCCGGTGTGTGGGGGCTCCTCGAGAGCCTCTCCCCCTTCATACTAGTAGCTGTCCTAGCATTCGGGCTCCACGTGAACCTCCTCTACAGCCTCATAATAACCGTGGCCGTAGTGGCCGCCGTCCTCAGGCCCAACAGGGAGCAGCTCTCTAGGGCCCTCAGGCTCGCCACCAGCCCCAGGATACACGCCATAATCCTCGAGGCCCTACTCTTCAAGAACCTCCTCATAGCCACCGGGGCCCCCCAGGCGCTCATGCACGCCCTGGGGGGCAGCAGCCTCCCCCTGGGAGCCGTAGTCTACCTTATACCATTCATACTGGGCCTGAGCGCTGGCGGCGAGACATTCTTCGCAGCGTCCGCGATGCCCCTCCTCGCAGGCGTGATCGCCGGCCCCCAGGGGATCGACTGGGGCCTCATGCTCCTAGCCTACACTGGGGGGTACCTCGGGGTAATGGCGAGCCCCGTGCACCTCTGCATAGCGCTCACGGCCGACTACTACGAGTCGGGCCTCGGGAGGCCCCTGGGCCTCTCCCTGGCCTCTATAGGCGTGACGACCCTCATAGTGGCGCTACTCGCCTGGCTCCCCGTTTGAGGCCGTGAGCTTGGAGACCTCGCCGCAGGCCTCCCCCGCGAGGTGGAGGGCCTCCTCCAGGAAGCCGCGGGCGGCCCTCGCGGCCTCCAGGATCCTCTCCCGCTCCCGGGAGGCGGCGTCCTCGAGGCTCTCGGCTAGGAGCCTCTCAGCTATGAGCCTCATGAGGAGGGCCCTCCGAGAGTAGACCCTCTCCCAGCGAAGCCCCGCTGACTCCACGTAGGACCAGTGCTCCTCGATCGCGTCGACGAGCTCCCTTATCCCCTGACCCATGACCGCGCTGGTTCTGAGTAGCCTGGGGACCCACGCGGCCCCGCTCCTGCCTATGTCGCCCTTCTCGAGTGCGAAGCTGACGTACTCGTAGGTCCTCGATGCCTCGGGCTTGTCACTCTTGTTGACCACGTATATATCGCCTATCTCCATGACGCCTGCCTTCAGCGCCTGGATGTCGTCGCCCGCCCCCGGCATTGTGACGACCACGATCGTGTGCGCAGCGTGCATTATGTCAACCTCCGCCTGGCCTACACCAACGGTCTCAATGAGTATCTTATCGTAGCCGAGGGCGTCGAAGGCCTCGATTAGCGCCAGGGCCGCGAGGCTCAAGCCCCCGCGGAGGCCCCTGGTTGATATGCTCCTGATGAAGACGCCGGGGTCCGTGCTGTGCTCCTGCATCCTGAGCCTGTCACCCATGAGCGCCCCCTGGCTCAGGGGGCGCGCGGGATCGATCGCCACGACCGCCACCTTGTCACCCCGCCTCCACAGCCCACCTATCACCCTAGAGACAAGCGTGCTCTTCCCAGCGCCGGGTATGCCGGTGAAGCCCACCACCTGGACGCCGCGGGCCATCGAGGCGAGCCTCTCCACGAGCCTAGCCGAGAGGGCCCCAGGCTTCTCGAGGAGGCTTAGGAGCCTGCCCATAGCCCTCATGTTGCCCTTGAGCGCGTTCTCGAGGAGCGACTCCGCGACCTCTGGAAGCTCCACGGCCACCCGCGGCACACCCGGGAGGCTTTGGGAGTGCGATGGGGGCTTATAGTAGGATTATACCGGTCTGTCATGGATAAGCTGGGCTTAGCCGAAGAGGCCCCTCAGGCCGAAGTACGTGCCTATCAGCTCCCCGAAGAGGTAGGATCCCAGGGCCGTCGCCAGCATCAGCCCGGTGCTCTCCAGGAACTCCCTGGCGAACTTCCTGTCGAACACCACCGAGCCGTAGTAGGTGAACGCCGCTATTAGGGCCACGCCCAGTAGCACGGAGACCGTGAAGGCCACTAGCATGCGGTGGGTGAAGAAGTAGGGCGCCGCCAGCGTGAAGCTCGCCGCGAGGTAGCCGAGCCCGGTCATTAGGGCGGAGGTCATGGGGCTCCTCTCCATCTCATGCTTGGCCTGCAGGTAGGCGGCGCTCGCCATTGAGACCGCTGCTGAGAGGCCCACCACGAGGCCCGCTATACCGGCCATGACAGTGTAGTCGGTTACGCCTAGGAAGCCCGCGTGGACCCCGTTTATCTCCACTATGGCGTCGGCTAGGCCGAGGACTATGAAGCTCATGTACTTGACTATGGTCTCCTCTATACCGCTCATGAGACCCTTCTCGTGCTCCTCCTCATCCCTAATTATCTCCTCGAGCCTCCTCCTCTCCTCTCCCTCGAGTTTGTCTAGGTAGGCCTTGTAGGCCTCCACCACCCTCTCCTCGTGCTTCTCGAGCCACTTTAGGGTGAAGGTCAGCCCGAAGACCCTGCGCATCAGCCTTATGAGGCGGAGCCTGGCCTTGCCTACCTCGCGGGCGCAGTCCCTGCCTATGACCCCGCGCCAGAAGAGGTAGTGCTCGTACTCCTCGCGGGCGAGCCTCTCAAGTATCTCCCTTAGATCCCCCCGGGCTTCGTGCTCCGCGAGGTAGCTATAGATAACGTAGTCCTCGTACTCGTCCCGGCAGAACTCCTCGGCCAGCCTTAGGTCGCCCGCCTGCATCCCTCAGCCGCCACCCCCCAGGCGTTGCGGGCTAGCCCCTCGGTGCCGCTACGTGGTAGGCACCTTTAAGGGAGGGCATTAGACGGCCCTGGGCGCGCATGCCTCAGCCTCTCTGGCCAGGAGGAGGCCGAGTGAGGCCGCGAGGATGTCGAGGGCTGCGCCCGGGCTCCAGCCTCGGGGCCTCCACTTGGAGTCGAGCCACTCCAGGGCCTCTCGGAGTGTGAGCCTCCCCTTCTCGTATAGGGTCAGCGCTACCCGGGCCTCCTCCATCGAGCGCTGGTACGCTCTGAGGCCCCACCTAGCCGCTATCAGGGTGTCCCCGCGCCGCGCCAGTATCGAGAGGAGCGCCTTGGCCGCGGCCTCGCCGAGCCCCCAGCCGCTGGCCCTCAGGGTCTCCAGTTCCTCGAGGGCCTCCCGGGTGACTGGGTACGAGTTGAGCAGCTCGGAGTGGATGAGGTCCCACCTCGCCGCCCGTAGCACGTCGCTGAAGCTAGCCGGGTAGCCCTCGCCGACCCCGGGGACTGGGCCCTCGTAGCGGCCTAGGTGCCTCGGTGAGAGGCTCTGGAGTAGGTCGTAGTAGGCCCTAGCCGCCCCGGCCCCGGCCTCGAGGGCTACCCTGGAGGCCTCGGCGGTGAGGAGCGCGGCGTCGCAGGGGCCCAGCCTGGGGAGGGCCGCGGCGAGCGGGATGAGGAGGAGCGCCGTCCCGAGGCCCACGTTCCCGGGGGGTAATGGTAGGATCCCCAGGGAGGCCGCGTACGCCCTGAGGCCGTCCTCGAGTGGGTCCCCTCTCGAGTGGCATGAGGCCTCGAGGGCCTCTCGTAGGGCGACCGCGTGGACGACGAAGTCCTGGAACGACTTATCGCCATGGCTAGCGCACGGCGTTACAGCCCCCGGCTTCGGGTGCACGCTAGCCTCCAGGACGCTCCCAGCCGCGAGGAGGGAGGCGTACCAGGAGCACTGGCGGCGGGGCTCGCCGGGGAATCGCTCCACACCGGCTATCCCTCGGTGTCGCTCCACTAGCTCACCGCCCCGCCGGGGCGCAGTATGGGGGCGGGGGCGTATTAGCGGGTGCCTTAGGGTGTGAGGATCTTGATTATTATCCTCGCGGAGGCGTAGGCGAGGGCCGCTATCGCTATGGCTAGCACTATGAGGGAGGTGTAGGGGTCTATGTAGTCCCACGTGTTGTACATGCCGAACCGTATCACCTCCGTCACGTAGACTGAGGGGAAGAGGTATGCCAGCCAGGCGAGCCTCGGGGGCATGAATGCCTTGGGGAACAGTATGCCCCCTAGGAATACCATCGAGAACCTGACTATGTTGAGCACGGCAACAGCGTGGACTGGGTCGTAGTAGAATGCTATGAGCACGCTTATGAGTGAGTACACGACCGCCCCGAGGACAACCCCGAAGATGAAGTAGAGGGGCCTGATCATAACGAGGTGGCCTGCAACGATATACGAGACTAGGGCGGCGACCCCGGCGCCCCCTATGCCATACGCTATCCCCCCGAGGCTCTTGGCTAGTACTAGGTCGGCCCCCGTCAGGGGGAGGTAGAGGATCCTCGCCAGTGCGCCGCTCAGCTTCTCGAAGCTTATCGCTACCTGGGCCATGCTTGATGAAGCGAAGAGCAGGGTGATGGAGAACATTGCTGGCACGACCCTGGACTCGCCGAACATCCTCATGTTGAGGCTCATGAGGGCCATGACTGTCACGGGGAATAGGATCCCCCAACTCAGTACGGGGGCCTTCAGGTAGTAGGCGCGGAGGTCCTTAGCGAATATCCTTAGGGCCCTCAACCTGCTCGGCCCCCGCATGGGCAGGCGGCCCGGCCGCCGGCGGCCTCGATGTGGGCCTTGAATACGTCGTCCCAGCTAGGCGGTAGGACCTCGACGTCCACGACGCGGAGGCCCCTCTCCCTCAGGAGGCGTATTGAGGCCTCCAGGGCCTCCACCGCCCTCGAGGCCTTGAAGGATAGCGCCCCCCTCTCTATCCTGAGGCCTTCAACCCCATACGCCCCCAGGGCCTCGCGGGCCTCTGCGGGGAGGCTCTGGGGGGGCTCGCCGGTGTAGTATATGGTCACCCTCTTTTTCGATAGCACCCTCCTCAGCATGGCCGGGGTGCCCTCGACTATCTTCGAGCCCCTGTAGAGTATGAGCGCCCTATCCGCCAGGGCCATGACCTCCTCTATGTAGTGCGAGGATAGTACCACCGTCTTCCCCTGCCTTGCGAGTGCTGCTATTCTCTCCCTCAGCCTCGAGGCGGCTATGACGTCGAGGCCACTCGTGGGCTCGTCGAGCAGGAGTATGGGCGGGTCGTGTATGAGGGCAGCCGCTATGTCAACCCTCCTCTTGAGGCCCTTCGAGAGCCTCCCGTAGCGGGCCCCCAGGTAGTCCCCGAGGCCCAGGGCCTCAGCGGTCTCCCGGGCCCTCCTACGGGCCTCGGAGCGGCTGAAGCCGTAGATGCCCGCTACGAACTCCAGGTTATCCCTCACGGTGAGCTCGGGGAATAGGCTCGGGAGCTCCGGCACCACGCCGACGAGCCTCTTAACCCTCAATGGCTCCCTCGCGGGGTCTACACCCTCCACGAGGATCCTGCCCCTGGTGGGCCTCAGGGCACCCGCTATGGCCCTGAGGGTGGTGGTCTTACCCGCCCCGTTGGGGCCCAGGAGCCCGTAGACCTCGCCTCTCGCCACGGTGAAGGAGAGGCCCTTGAGGGCGTAGGTGTCGCCATACCTCTTCACGAGGCCCTCCACTACTATGGCTTCGCTTCCACTCAAGACGCGGCGCCTCGCCGGTCCCCCGGTTAATAGTGTGGGAAGCATTTTGAGTGCGGGGTAGCCTCTTGAGGCCCGGTCTAGCCGCCGTTGCCGCCGTGGTGCTCGTAGCGGCCTCAGCGCTCCTGGCGGCCAGCGCCTCCCAGCCCCTAGGGCGTTGGGGGGTCTCGTGGCCTACCTACAAGTACTCGATGGCGCGGACCGGCTACGTGGACTTGCATGAGCTTTACCGGGGGTTCCATTATGTGGGCTTCAGGGTCCTGTGGAAGGTTAAGACTCAGCTCTGTATATCCTCCTCCCCCGCCGTGGGCGACCTGAACGGGGACGGTAGGCCGGAGGTTGCCTTCAGCTCCTGTGACGGCCACTTGTATGTGGTTGACGGTGCTACTGGCAGGATACTCTGGAACTCCACGACGGGTGGGGGCTTCGCGAGCCCCACGATCTGGGATCTCGACGGTGATGGAAGGCCCGAGGTCGTAGTGATGGGTGCGAGCGGGGTCGTCTACGCGTTCAACGGCGAGGGCCGCGAGGAGTGGGAGGTGGCCGGCTACTTCCTCAGGGGCTCTGTAGGCGTGGCTGATGTGAACGGCGATGGGAGGTATGAGGTGCTGGCCCCAGGCTTTGACGGGCGCCTCTACGTGATAGACTATAGGGGCAGGGTACTGGAGTCCATACGCGTGGGCCCCTACCCCGTCTCGACGCCGGCGGTGGCGGACGTGAACGGCGACGGGAGACCCGACGCTGTTGTGACTGACGGCTCCTACGTGGTGCTAGTCGAGTTCGGCCCCGGAGGCAAGACGAGCACCTACAGCGTTAAGGTTGGAGGAGGCCTCGTTGGCCCCCCAGCCCTCTACGACCTGAATAGCGACGGGCACCCGGACGCGGTCATCGTCTCACACAGCTGCAGGATGTCCATCGTGAACCTCGTGCAAGGAAGGGTTGAGGCCTCCGTGAGGCTGCCGGGGGCTAGTGAGTGCTACTCTCCCCCCTCTGTAGGCGATGTTAACGGGGACGGAGAGCCGGATATAGTTGTTGGGAGCCTCCAGGGCCTCTACGTGCTCTCCGCGAACCTAAGCGTCGAGTACTCCTTCCCGGAGGTGAAGGTGTACACCTCAAGCCCCATCATAGGGGATGTCGACGGGGACGGCCACAACGAGATAGTCGTGGGCCAGGAGTCGGGCGAGGTAGACGTGATAGACGTGTCCCACGCGGGCCAGCCCTACGAGGAGATAGAGTGGTTCCTCGAGACAGGGGCGCCCATCATGGGGTCAG
>JALWEW010000045.1 GCA_027039295.1 Acidilobaceae archaeon | reverse complement strand
GCTGCGATGGCGGCGATGGGCCCCGCTGGCCTGAGGCGTCTCCCGCTGCTCGCGGCGATGGCTGCTTCATTCCACGCTGTGTCGTACACGGCCTACACTGGCGCCCTCCTAGCGGGGGCCTCGGGGGCCTGGCGGCGGGGCTAGCGCACGGCCTTGGGCCTAGGGTGGAGTTCTCCCTCGCTGGCATCCTAGTAGGGGCTGGCTACGTGGTGGCGGCCGCCTCGACGCCGGGCAGCCTGGAGGCCCCCACGCCTCCGGGGCTTGGGGATGTGGCCCGCGGCCTTGCCGGGCTCCGTTTCCTGGCTGTTAGCCTGGTGCTATCCTCGGCTGGCCTCTCCCTCTTCGCGGGAGCCGCGGCGCTCAAGCTCCGGGCCGAGATTAGGAGCCCCGTCCTCTACGGCCTCGTCTTCGCTACGATAACGGCGCTCGTGGGCGCCGCTGTGAGGCCCCTAGCGGGGTGGGCCTCGGATAGGCTGGGCCACGTGAGGCTCCTCCTCGCCTCGACCCTCGCATACATACCGCTCGCCTACGGCATGCTAGTGGCCCACGGCCTCCTCCTGGCGGCGCTGTGGGTACTACCGGTCTACCCCTTCAGGGATGTGGCCATGATGCTCTCCGCCTCCACGATGCTGCCGGAGAGCCTCCAGGCGACGGCGGCGGGTGTTGTCTCGTTCTCGAACAGCCTCAGCGGCTTGGTTCTGGCGGTCCTCTCACCCGCGCTGGGGCGCGGGGATCTCGTGAGGGTTTTCCTCTTCTCGGCGCTGCTTCTGGGCTCTGGCGTGGCGGTGCTGGCGCCCTACATGTCTAAAGCGAAATAGTATCTAGGTAGAACTTGGTTTAAAGCATAAATACCCCCTCCGCCCCTGTTAGTGGTGGTGAGAACTGTGAGCCTCCAGCCAGGGATGAAGGCTCCCGACTTCGAGGTAAAGGCCTACGACCCCGTGAACGATGACGTTAAGACTGTGAAGCTCTCGGACTACAAGGGCAAGTGGCTACTACTATGCTTCTACCCCGCCGACTTCACGTTCGTCTGCGCCACCGAGATAGCGGCTGTAAGCAACATATACGACCAGCTCAAGGAGCTGGGAGTCGAGGTCCTCAGCATAAGCACCGACACGGTCTACGACCACAGGGGCTGGGTCAAGCAGGAGCCCCTGCTCAAGGGCCGCGTGAAGTTCCTAATGGGCAGCGACCCCACAGGCCAGGTGGCTAGGGCCTACGGCGTCTACAAGGAGGACGATGGCGTGGCCTATAGGGGCAGGTTCATAATCGACCCCGACGGCGTCATACAGGCAATAGAGATAGTGAACCTCAACATGGGCAGGAACGTGAACGAGCTACTCAGGCAGATAAAGGCGCTCCAGTACCTCCGCGAGCACCCCGACGAGGTAACCCCCGCCCAGTGGGAGCCCGGCAAGCCCACCATAAAGCCCGGCATAAAGGTGGCCGGCGAGGTCGGCAACCAGCTACCCAAGGGCTACTACCCCTACTGGTAGCCTCCAAGCCCTGGGGCGCTGCCCCCCTCCCCACTCCTCTTTCCAGGGTCTAGAGGTCGCAGGTCGGGCATCCCCCGCTGTAGTCCTCGTGCACCATCATTAGCTGCTTGTCGCCTATCCTGAGCCAGGTGTAGATCCTCTTGTCCTTGGCCCTCGCCGGTGGTGGGGGGCTCCTGAGTGCCTCCCTGATCTCCTCTACGTGGCTTGAGACCACCTGGCCCTCCCTGCTCCTATCCCTGTAGACCGTGACCCCCTTGCAGCCGAGCCTCCAGGCTAGGATTATGGTCTCCCTCACATCAGCCACCGTGGCCCCCGCTGGCAGGTTCACGGTCTTGCTAACGGCGTTGTCGGTCCACCTCTGGAAGGCTGCCTGCATTCTGACGTGCCACTCCCAGCCTATCTCGAGGGCCGTGGGTAGCCTCCTCTTCAGATCCTCGGGTGCCCAGGGGGCCCAGCGTATCCCGCCCCCCTTCTCCGCTATCTCGAGTAGGACCTCCTCGCTTAGCATGCCGTTATCCTCGAGCCACCTCCTGAGGAACCTGTTGACCTCTATCCAGGACCCCACGTCAGAGCGCCTGAGGTATACTAGGGCGAAGTAGGGCTCTATGCTGGCGCTGGCACCCGCTATTATGCTAATACTCCCCGTGGGAGCTATGGTTGTGACAGTGGCGTTCCTCGTGCCCCTCCTCATCTCGCTCCTGAGCAGCTCCCAGTCGAGGGCCGGCCTGTCAGCCACTATGGCCCGGGCCTCACCGCTAACCCTAGAGGGGTCGTAGATCTCCCGAGCGGGCACCTGGGGCTCGAAGTTGAAGCGCCCGAGGCGGTGGATGCTCCCCTGGAAGGCAGGGTATGGGCCCTTCTCCGAGGCGAGCTCGTTGCTAGCCTTGCGGGCGTGGTACGCTATGAACTCCATAACCTTATCCGCGAGGTAGAGTGCGTCGTGGCTGTCGTAGGGGATCCCCAGGGCGGCGAGGGCGTCAGCCCACCCCATGACGCCCAGGCCCACCTTCCTAGTCCTCCTGACGGCCTCCGCTATCCTCTTGTCGGGGTACCAGGAGACCTCTATAACGTCGTCGAGGAACCTCACAGCCAGCTCCACGTCCCTCCCCAGCTCCTCCCATCGAATCTCCCGGTCTACCTCGTCGACGTAGCGGGCCAGGTTTATGCTGCCCAGGTTGCATGCCTCCCAGTCTAGGAGCGGAGTCTCGCCGCAGGGGTTGGTTGAGTGTATCCTCCCCAGCGCGGGGGTGGCGTTGTGCCTGTTAATAGTGTCTATGAATACCACCCCGGGGTCGCCGCTCCTCCACGCGCACTCCGCTATAGCGTCGAGCAGCTCGGCGGCACCGATGACCCTAGAGGCCCTGCAGGATCCCTGGGCCTCCTCCACCTCCTCGGAGAGGCTCGCCACGAGCCCGGGGCACGTGCTGGGGTCGTAGAGCCTCCACTCCCCGCCCCCGAGGGCCCTCCTCATGAAGGAGTCGTGGACGGCCACGCTTATGTTGAAGTTCTCGAGAACGCCCTCGGCCCCGCACTTGGCCCTGGCGAACTCTAGGACGTCGGCGTGCCAGTCGTGTAGTATACCCATCATCGCGGCCCTCCTCTTACCCCCCTCCTTCACGACGTCGGCCAGGGTGTCGAAGAGCCTCATGAAGCTGACTGGCCCGCTGCTCCTGCCCCCCGTCCCGGCTATTGGGGCCCCCCGGGGCCTGAGGGGGGAGAAGTCGTAGCCAGCCCCCGCCCCACTCTTGAATAGCCACGCCGAGACCCTCAGGGCATCCATGATAGAGTCCATGTCATCCCCTAGGGGGACCACGAAGCAGGCCGCCAGCTGGGGGTACCTAGTGGCGGAGTTCATGAGCGTGGGGCTATTGGGCACGAATCTCAAGCTCGAGAGGAGCCTGTAGAACTCCCTGAAGGCCCTCTCATAGCCAATCCACCCGTGCTCGGCCTGGGCCACGTAGCTCGATACCCTGACAATCATGGCGTCAGGCGTCTCCCTGAGCCTCCCCCCGGGATCCCTCAGGAGGTACCTGGCCCTGAGCAGCCTCAGGGCCTGCCAGGAGAGCCTCTCCTCGACCCCCCGGGGCCTCAGGGCGGGCCTCCAGTCGCCCCGGGCCTCCAGGTAGATCCTAGCGAGCTGCAGCAGCCTGGCAGCCCTGCCCCACCGCGGCTCTAGGGCCGCCCACGACGACAACTCCGCCTCAAGCCTGTCGAGGGCCTCCTCCCCGCCGAGCCCCTGGGAGAGCAGCTCCTCCAGCACCCCGAGGGCGGGGGCGGGGTCGAAGCCCGCCTCGCCCAGAACCGACTCGACGAAGCCGCGGGCATCCACCACTCGATCCCCAGCCAGCCTTTAATCAGCGGGAGGAGATACGCCTAGCGGAGGCATCCCATGACGGGGAAGGAGAGCGGCCGAGGCGTCGCCTGCCTCGTAGCAGCGACGGCTGTGCTGGCCGCGCTCGTGGCGCTGGAGGCGCTCGGGCCCCTCAGGGCTCTGGACTCCCTCGTGAGGCCCGGCGGCCTCCCCGGGCCCCGGGGCCTATGGGAGGCCCTATCGCTGACGGCGAACGCGGGCGTCATGACCCTGGCCGTGCTCGCTTTACTAATAGCCGAGGCGGCCCGCCTAGGCGGTGTGAGGCGGTGGACAGCCGCCCTAGCGCTCTCGCTACTCATAGCAGCCCTGGCGGCTGAGGCCCTCAAGCCCGCCCTAGGGGTGCCCAGGCCCCGCGGCGCCCCCGGGGAGGCGGGCCTGCTGGCGGCGCTTGAGGCGTACTCATTCCCCTCAGGCCACACCTCCAGGGCCTCGGCCGCGGCCTGCCGCCTCTCCGAGGCCGGGCCCCGCTGGGCCCTCCTGGCATGGCTCTGGGCCGGCCTGGTGGCCATAAGCAGGGTGGCCCTCGCGGCCCACTGGCCCAGCGA
>JALWEW010000044.1 GCA_027039295.1 Acidilobaceae archaeon | reverse complement strand
GCGTACGCCTTCCTCAAAGGGTTCACCCGCTACAAGGAGACGCTCTTCTGGACCGTCATATTCCCCATAATATTCTACGCCATAATGGCCGGCATATGGGGCACGCCAAACCCGCCCACAGTCAGAGTCGGAGTCTACAATGGCGACGCCACCCAGGGCCCCTACAACATGAGTGAGACCCTCCTCAGCGCCATGAACTCCTCGGGCATCTTCAAGGTTAAGCTGTACGAAAACGCCACCAAGCTAAAACTAGACGTGGCACATGGCAGGGTGGACGCTGGCGTCTGGATACCAGCGGACTTCACGGAGAACATCACGAGAGGCGAGGCCTCGACCCTAGGGGTCTACTACGTCGAGACGAAGTGGGGAGGCTTCGTGGGGCAGACGCTAACCTCCTTCTTCAAGGCGTTCTCCGACACCCTGCGGGCCCGCGTGGTTAACGTGTCGCTCAGATACATAGAGGACTCTGACATGCCGAGCAGCTTCAAGTCCATGGCGATCCGCTGGATGAGGTTCATAGAGGAGCCACTAAGAGTCAACGTGAGCGTGGAAAAGCCACCGCTCATAGCAACGTCACACGGCCTCAA
This sequence comes from Acidilobaceae archaeon, assembly GCA_027039295.1. Taxonomy (GTDB): domain Archaea; phylum Thermoproteota; class Thermoprotei_A; order Sulfolobales; family Acidilobaceae; genus Calypsonella. The sequence continues at coordinate 3,927 of JALWEW010000044.1, read as the reverse complement.
AGCCTACTATGCCATAAGCATGGTGGCCATAGAGGCACTCTTCATAGGGATCTTCAGCGGCGTCGAGGCGGTGAACGAGAAGAAGAGGAGCGGCACCCTGAGGGTCCTCCTAGCATCCCCCATGAACGGCTGGGAGCTCCTCGCAGCAGACACCCTCTCAGCGCTCGCCGCCGTTGGAATCTCCGCGGTCGCGGTGATCCTATTCAGCCTCGCAACGGGGGCCCGCTACACGGCGGCACCCACCGCACTAGCAGTGACGGCTCTTCTGCTCGTAGTCGGCACGCTCTCCATGATAGGAATAGGCCTCCTCCTGGCTCCCCTGGCGAAGACGCCCGAGGGCGGAACAGTGATAGCCAACGCAATCGCCTTCCCACTCATGTTCATCGGGGGCATAACGATACCACCATTCGCGCTACCCAAGTACCTCAGGGCCTTCGCCGCTAACTGGCCGCTAGGCAAGGCTACCGAGGCTATCAGAGAGGCACTCATATACAACGTGGCCCCACTCAAGGCGCTGGAGGCCGGGTGGGAGACTATAGTGGCCAGCCTCGTGATCTACGCCCTAGGCGCCCTCGTATACCAGAGGCTCCTCATCGGCATGGTGGAGCACTACTAGGATTAGTATCTCCACTTAAGTCTCGCGAGCCCCCAGCACGCGCCCCCCGGGCGGGGGGCTTGGGTAGGCTCTGGAGGATCCTCAGCGAGAGCTACGCGGCCGTCCACGGCCTGGTCAGGTATAAGGAGCTCCTCTTCTGGGCCGTCATATTCCCACTCATACTCTACGCCATATTCATAGCGATCCTCGGAGGCCCCCGGCCCCCCAGGGTTACAGTTGGAGTCTACGACGGAGACCCCCTCGGGGGTAATGGGACTCTCGGAGCCCACCTGGTGGCGGCGCTCAGGGCGTCGAAGCTCTTCACAGTTAAGACCTACAACTCCACGCAAACACTACTACACGCCCTCAAGGTGGGGCAAGCCTCCGCGGGCCTGGCTATCCCCGCCAATTTCACCGAGTCGATCACCTCGGGCAGGCCAGCCGGGTTGAGGGTCTACACCACCGGGAGCCTCTGGGGGCTCTACTCGAGAATGCTGCTAGGAGGCTTCCTAAGCTCCTACGAGGACTCGATAAGGGCCTCACTAGCTTCGGGTGCCCCGGCCCCCTGTAGGGGCGTGGCTAGCCTCATAGCTGATCCCGTGAATGTGAGCTACACTAGCATATCACCCCCTCTACTGGCTACGAGGGCCGGTGTGAAGGCGTATCACGCAGTCAACATGGTCGGGCTCGAGGCCCTCTTCATAGGCCTCTACACCGGGGCACTCTCAATCAACGAGAGGAAGAGGAGTGGCACCCTGAGGGTCCTCCTAGCATCCCCCATGAACGGCTGGGAGCTCCTCGCAGCAGACACCCTCGGGGCGCTCTCCATAGCGGCGTTCTCAGCCTTCTCGGTGATAGCTGCTAGCCTGGCCGTAGGAGCCCGCTACACGGCGTCCCCCACGGCGGTGGCCGCCTCCCTAGTCCTCGGCCTCACCGCGGTGTTCTTCACGATAAGCCTGGGCCTCCTCGTGGCCCCCCTCGCGAGGACCCCCGAGGGCGCGGGGGCCCTAGTCAACGCCATAGGCTTCCCGGTAATGTTCGCGGGGGGAGTGCTCGTGCCACCCTCAGCCTTACCGGGCGCCCTGGGAGTATTCGCCGCCAAGTGGCCCCTAGGCCAGGCCCTCGAGGCGGCCCGCTCCGTGCTACTCTACGGTGAGCCCCCGAGCCGGGCCCTCTGGAGCGCCCTGCCGGCGATGCTGGTGACCGCGGCGCTCTACGTTCTCGGCGGCCTCGTGTACCTCAGGCTCCTAGAGAGATCGGCCGAGTACTACTAACCGCCAGCCCCGGCTTCCAGGGCCTTCCTGAGGGCCTCGGCCACGTCCCCTGGAGTGACGCCGTAGAGCTCGGCGCCCCCGAGCCTCGCCTCCACGAGTGTATAGAGCTGGTCCCCGACGGGCATGCCCTGGAGGGCTGCGGCGGTGTTGAACGGCTCACTAGGGGGCGCCGCCATGAAGACGCCATCCACGCGTGCGAGGCTCACGTAGCGGCCCTCGTAGAGTGAGACTCCCACCCTAACGCTGTAGGGGCCCCTCGAGACCGAGGCCTTGAGTGGGAGGGGCGAGGCGCCCGTGTAGAGCTTCCACCTGGGATCCCGGTAGGCCCTCTCGATCCTCGAGGCGGACTCGGGCACGCCTAGCCTCGACGTGCTGGCTCCGGGCCTCGCCACGAGCCCCCGGGCGCACTCTAGGGCCTCGCTGGCGTCGCCGGCTACCACCTCGACTATGCCGGCACCCAGCTCCCTGGGCCCCCTCCTAGTTGCGCCCCACACGCCGCCGCCTAGGCACTCCGCGAGCCCCCGGGCAACCCCCGCAGCCTCCGCGAGATCCTCGGAGGCGAACACCAGGCCGACGTACCAGGAGCCCGGGCCAACCCTCGCCTCAGGACCCCCTGTAATGCGCCTCCAAGTAGCTCTGGGGTCGGCGTCGAGTGGGGAGGCCTGATAGTAGCCTAGGAGCACGCCCACACCCTCGGGCTCGCCCACGAGGAGGCTGGCTTGGAGCTTCCCCTCGAGGAAGAGTCCCACGAGGGCCTCGAGGGCCGCCTGTAGTCTCTCCAGGGGCCCCCGGGCCTCGACTAGGGTTAGCCTGCTCGAGGGTAGCACGCTGGCCGCACCACTGGGCGTGGCGTGCGCGCGCTAGGGTGTTATGAGTCTCTCCCTGGAGCCGTCTACCACGGGTTCTATCTCTATGTTGCCCTTGAGCAGGCTCGTCTCTATTTTGGGTATCAGGACGCGCTCTATCTGGAAGTAGCCCGCCCTATCGTTCATGTAGACCGATATGCGGAGCGGTTTCTCCTCGCCCCGGCTGATCTCGACCTTCTTTATGGAGAGCGCTGAGAGGGCGTGTATGTCGCTCTTACCCCTCTTGTAGGGGTAGCGGGCCCTGCCCTCGGCCATGTCGGTGGCGTCTGCAACCTTCACTATACTCGCCTCCATCGTCAGGGCCTGCACGGCGGGGTGGGTGGCGTATATGGCGTGGGCTATCTCCATCTCGAGCATCTTAATCCTCTTCACAGGCTCCCCCTGTAGGATCTCTGGCAGGATCCTGTCGAGGATCCTCATGGCCATGAGGCTCCCGGCGAACTCGTGGTTATCCCTGTGGAGGGAGTTGCCTATGTCGTGGAGGTACGCGGCCGCCAGTATTATCGCTCTGGCCTCGTCGAGGTTGGCAGCGGTCCCCTGCTGGACGCTCGTTGGTAGGATGCCAGCCCTAAAGAGTATCTCAGCGATCTCCAGGGCGCTGCCAGAGACTATCCTGGCGTGCATCGGGCCGTGGTCATTGTAGAGGAGCCTCGCGACAGCGTTTATGTTAGCCATCCTCAGGAGGGCGTCTATCTCCTCGTCACTCGTAAGCCTCTCCCAGAGGGCTTGGAGCAGCTTGCTCCTCCTTATGTGGCCCTCAACCAGCCTCGGCCCCACCTGAGCAGCCACCGCCCCTCACCTCGCGCAGCACCCACTCCAGGTAGTCGCTCAGGCCAGCCTCGACGGGGAGGGCGATTGCCTCTGGGACCTCGTATGGGTGTAGCTCCTTGACGGCTTCTAGGAGGCGCTCGAGGGCGGAGGCGCCCGTCTTTATTATGAGGAGGGACTCCCCCGCCTCCTCGACGCGGCCCTCCCACCAGTATACACTCCTGAGCCCCGGCACCACGTTAACGCACGCCGCCAGCCTCCTCTCAACCAGGGCCCTGGCGAGTCTCTCCGCGTCGCCGGGCGGCGCGGTGACTAGGACTACGTAGACCCTATCACCGCCCAAGGGGCCTCCACCTCAAAAACTCCTTGAGGGCTTAAGAAAGAGCCCCGAGGAGTCATATATAAGTGTTTCCTAGGGGAAGGG
>JALWEW010000043.1 GCA_027039295.1 Acidilobaceae archaeon | reverse complement strand
TTCACTGGGGGTGTAGGCTAAGGCGGCGGGGGCGCTCTTGCATAGCCTGCCGAGCCTCGCTACCGGGCCCCCGGAGGCCTCGGCCGCCCTTATGGTGTAGGCCTCGATGGCCTCCCTCGGTGTCAGGGACTCCTCGGGCCTGCAGGCGGGCTGCTCGCAGCGGCCTAGGGCCGCCGCCACCGTCTCCCAGGGCTGGTACGGCTCCACGGGGGCGTCGGTCGAGAAGGCGAGCTTAACGCCGGAGCGGGCCATGCTCGCCAGGGGGTACGCTGCCCTCAGCCTCTCGGGGCCGAGCCTCTTGTCTATCCACCAGTCGCTCACCCTGAAGTGGGGCTGCACCACAGTATAGACCCCCAGGCCTGCTAGCCTGCGTATCTGCCCCGGCCAGGCTATGCTCGCGTGCTCCACGCGGCAGTTGCACTTCGAGGCGGACTCGAATCCCTCTAGGACCTCGTCTAGGGCTGCGTCGCCTATGGCGTGGACCGCGAGCCTCAGACCCCTCTCGGCGGCGTACTCGGCCAGCTCCCTCACCGAGCGGGAGTCGAGGAGCCTGAGCCCCCTGTTGCCGGGGTCGTCACTGTAGGGCTCCCTGAGATAGGCTGTCCTGGCGCCGAGGCTCCCGTCGGCGAAGGCCTTCAGGCCGGCGACGCTCCACCTCCTCCCCCGGCCCTCCGCCAGCACCTCCGCAAGCCTCGAGGGCTCCGGGTAGCAGGAGACCCTGACCCTCAGCGCCCCCATCATCTCGAGCCTCCTCAGGGCCCTAGCCTCCGCTGGGAGGCACGACATGGATGAGACCCCCGCTATCCCGGCCTCGGCTAGGGCCTCCACCGCCAGCTCGACGGGGACGCTCACGCTGGTCGAGTCGATGAGCCTCTCTATGGTGTAGGCGACGGCGTCCTCCAGGAGGATCCCCCTCTCCCTATCCACGAGGCCCGGGTATGCCTCCCAGGGCCTGGCGATGCTGAGGGCCAGGGTGTTAGCAACGGCCACGTGGCCGCAGACCCTCACGGCGACCGCTGGCCTATCCGGTACGGCTGCGTCCAGCTCCTTGCGGGTCGGGTACCTCTTCTCGGTCCTGAAGGCCTCGTGGTCCCAGCCCCTCCCATACGCCAGGGGGCCCCTGGCCCCGGCTAGTAGCTCTGCGACCTCCCAGGGATCCCTGGCCCCCCTGAGGTCGGCGCCGGAGAGGGCCAGGCCTAGGCCTGCTATGTGGAGGTGCGCGTCGACGAAGCCGGGTAAGATGTAGCCCTCGAGCCTCCTGAGGGTGGCGTAGCTTGGGTAGGCCCCGTAGGTTACAGCGCTTATCCTACCCTCACTCACGACCACGGTGTCGCCTACCCTCTCGCCGTAGTGGTTGATTACTGCCGTCACGGTGTAGGCTACCGTGACCAATAGGGCCTCCCAGGATAGGGGCTCGGGGCGAGGTAAAAAGTGGGCCCGCGGGGGCGGGGGGCCTAGGCCTGGCCGCCCTGCTCCTCGAGGAGTATGTTGGAGTACTTCTCCCTGAGGGCGCGCTTGTTTATCTTGCCGACGCTCGTCTTCGGTAGGTCCTCCACTAGCACGACCTTGTCTGGCAGCCACCACTTGGGTATCTGGCCCGGCTCGACGAACTTCTCCATGAGGAACTTCCTTATCTCCTCGGTGTTGATCTTGTCCTCCCAGCCCGGCTTGGGGACTATGAGTGCTACAGGCCTCTCACCCCACTTGGGGTGCTTCGCCGCTATCACCGCCACCATGGCGACGCCTGGGTGCTGGCTTATGGCGTCCTCGAGCCTCACGCTGCTTATCCACTCGCCCCCACTCTTTATGACGTCCTTGTCCCTGTCCTGGATGAGTATGCTGCCGTCGGGGAACCACACCGCGATGTCGCCGGTGTGGAACCAGCCGCCCTCCCACGCCTTCTGGGTCTTCTCCGGGTTCTTGTAGTACTCCGGCGTCACCCAGGGCGACCTGACGACTATCTCCCCCATGGTCTTGCCGTCCTTTGGCACTGGCTTGCCGTCGGGCCCGACCACCTTGAGGTCCACGAGTGGTATGGGGTAGCCGGTGCGCAGCTTTATGTCGAGCAGCTCCTCCTCGCTCATCTTCTCCGCCTGCCACGGCCACGGTGTGGCTAGCGTCAGCACGGGGGCCGTCTCGGTTAGGCCGTAGCCCACCAGTACATTAATGCCCCTCTTCATGGCAAGCAGTGCTAGGGCCCTCGGGGTGGCGGCGCCGCCGTTGATCCAGGTGAGGCCCCTGAGGTCGTAGTTCTCGCTCCCGGGCTCGGTTAGGAGCATGTAGAGCACGGTGGGCACGGCGGCTGTGAAGGTGACCTTCTCCTTCTCTATCAGCTCGAGGAGCACCTTGGGTATAAGCCTGTTGGGGTAGACCTGCTTCGCCCCTATCAGGGTGGCGGAGTAGGGGATCCCCCAGCTGTAGACGTGGAACATGGGGACTATGTGCATTATCGTGGCCTTAGCGTTGAAGGGCACCGTGCCGCTCGCCGCGAGGTGGAGGGCCGTGCTGAGGGCGTGGAGCACTATGGCCTTGTGGCTGTGGTAGGTGCCCTTGGGGAGCCCGGTCGTGCCGCTCGTGTAGCCCATGCCGGCTGGCTGGTCCTCGCTCACCTCGGGCCACTCGTACTTGGGGTCGCCGTGCTCCTTGATGAAGTCCTCGTAGTGGTAGGCCGGGACCCCGCCGACCTTCTGGGGCACTTCGTCGGTGTCCACGAGTATGATCTTCTCGAGCGACTTAATCTTGGGGGCGACAGCCTCTATGAGGGGTAGGAAGTCCTTATGGACTATAGCAACCTTATCCTCGGCCTGCGTCATGATGTAGACTATCTCGGCTGGGGCGAGCCTGATGTTGACTGGGTGCAGGACGGCGCCCATCATGGGGACGGCGAAGTAGGCCTCGTAGTGCCAGTGGGTGTTCCAGTCCAGCGTAGCGACCCTGTCGAGCTTCCCCACGCCAGCCTCCTTCTCGAGGGCCGAGGCGAGCATCCTCATCCTCTCGGCGGCCTTGGCGTAGGTGTACCTCTCCACCCCCTTGGCGGTCCTATAGACTATCTCGCGGTCGTAGAATAGCTCCACCGCCCTCCTGTAGATGTAGTGGAGAGTCACGTCATAACCGGGCCTGCGGGGGACACGCTCGGGTAGAGACATGGTCCGACCCATGTCTGTGGGTTATTGGTTCACTATAAAAACCTCTGCTTGACTCCAAGGTCCCCCTGGCCGCATAAAAACCTCGGTATCCAGAAAGTAGCGGCTAGACGCCCAAGCATGTCCAGACTACCACCATAAAGCCCCTGGGGGATAGGTCTGGAGCCCGTTATGGATAGAGGGGCTGGACAGTTCTGTATACTCCCCTTACTCTCATGTTGGGTTAGTGGGGCCCCTAAGCGCTGATAGGGTAGCGGGGCTAGACATAAGCGTTTTGCGACGGCGCCTGCCCGTTACTCCATTATGCGTATCAGCGAATACTCGGGCTCGAATAATGTATCCGCTAGCGGGTAGCATGGATAAACGCATACACCCCTCAACTCCTCTGCACTCTTAACTATTTCCGACTTAGGGCCTTTGAAGAGGTAGAGGGGCCCGGCGCCGTTCATGTTGTTAATGTACCACCCGGTTACCACTGTGCATCCGCTGAGCCGTTGCCCTCCCAGCTCCTCCCGCTTGATGTTGAGCATGTCAGGGTCTACCTCGAGGGCCTCTCTCAGGAACCTACTTAGATAAATGACTCTACCCCCTATCTCCTGGAGCCTCTCCAGCCGAGGCCTCCTAATGATGATACGCACGAGGGTTTCTTCACCCTCACCTGAGATCACGCGTAAGTACTGCTCGGAGTTCTCCCCCGCGTCAATGTGCATCTCTATGAGTCTGCTGCCCTCAAGGAGAGATACCGCGGCTGCAACCTTCAGGGTCTCCGCCAATCTGAAGAGCCCACTATACCTCTTCACGATCCTCCCATCCCCTAGCACGAACTCCTCCTCTCCCTCTAGGATATCAGCTATGCGCCTCCCCAGCTCGGGTAGAGGCGGTTGGAGTTCAACTCCATTAGCTAGAATGAGCGCGAGCGCCGTAACCACGTATAACCCGTAACAGCCCCTCAGCTCCTCGCTCCTTGAGCCAGGGTAAACCTCGGTCACAGCAAGAAGTTCCTCGAAGGATCCACCCAGGCTGTTCGTAAGACTAGCTATGACCTCCTTGAGGGCCGTCACATACTTTGCTGCCGACGTGCCGCGCATAACGCCAAAGTCGAAGTAGTATAGTGAGTAGTGTCGTAGGTAGCACGGTACTGATTGCCCTATACGATCGGCTATGGCGAGATCCACATACGAGTCACTCTCCTCGACCAGGAATAAGCATAGACGCTCCGAATCAAGCAGTTTCTCCATAGGCATTACACCTCAACCCAGCCCGTAAAACAGCCACAGCGGGATCTCCACGACAGTAAAGAACGCCAGTGTAGTAATACGCTAGCGTCCACCCGAGCTTGAGCACCTGCAGGTGTTCCTTTCGGCTCGATCCTGTGACGTGCTGCACTCTAGACCCCTCTCCCTCAGGGCGCTCCCCGGTATCGTTGTATCAGGGGATACCTGCTCCGAGCGGTGAAAGTACTTCCACAATTAAAGCCCCCGCCCCTCCGTGCAAGAGGGTGTACTGATTGAGGCTCGACGGCTTCGGCTGGAGGCGCCGCAGGCCAGGGTGGCGTGGGGGCTGGGGCTGGCGCGGGAAGCCAGCGCCCCCTCAGCAGGCGGTGCCCCCGGGTGCCATGACTCTGGCTGTAGCGCCCCCGGGGTCTAGGGTTGTCGTTAAGGGCATCGCCGCTGGGTGGCAGGCCTCCTGGAGGCTGGCCGGCCTGGGTATAGCGCCGGGGGTCGTACTTGAAGTTGTCTCCAATGACCTGGCCTACCCTTGGACGCCCATAGTCGTGAGGGTAGGCGGTGTGGAGGTAGCTATAGGTAGGGGTATAGCCTCGAGGATCCTAGTGGAGCCCGTAAAATAGGGGTGGGGGGCTAGAGGGGTAGGTACCTCTCCTTCTGGAGGTCCCTGAAGCCCATCCGGTCGTAGAACCTGTCGGCTATCACGTTGCCCACGGGGTATACCACGGTCAGCAGCCCGGCGCCCCTGGCGCGGGCCTCCTCTGCCGCCCTCTCTATGAGGAGCTTGCCTATCCTCTTCCCCCTGTAGGTGGGGTGCACGTATAGGTCCGTTATGACCGCCTTGTAGCGGGGCTTGTAGAAGCGCCTGTCCACGACCTCCAGCCTCAGCACGCCTACTAGCCTGCCCTCGGCCTCGTCCTCGGCCACGAGGAAGACCACGTTATCCCTCTTGAGGCTCTCCTCGACGTAGCTCCTCACGTTTGCCTCCAGGTCCTCGCCCGGCAGGAACTGCGGGTCTAGCTCGCTGTTGAGCTCCTTGAGCCTGGCTATGAGCTTCACGAGGCCCTCCACATCGGCCTCGGAGGCCCTCCTCACGCCTATCCTGAGGGCCACACCGCTCACCCCTGGGTCTCCCTTATGTAGACGCTCTTGAAGGGCCTGAAGCCCAGCTTCTCGTAGAAGGACTCGGCCACCATGTTGCGCGCCGGGAACTCGGCCGCTAGCGCCTTGGCCCCCTTGGAGCGTAGGGCCTCACCCATCTCCTCCACGAGCCTGGTCGCTATGCCCCTCCTCCTCATCTCTGGTATGACGTATAGCTCCTTTAGCACGCCGATGGGCGCGTTGGCCAGTAGGGGCTCCTCCACGAGGAAGGCCCTGGCGAGGCCCACTATGCGGCCCTCGAACTCCGCCACCAGCACCACAGCAGCCGGATCCCCTAGGGAGGCCCTAAGGGTCTCCCTGGCCTTCTCGATGCTCTCGACCGCGCTCCAAGCCGGGTCGAATTCCTCGTTGAACGTGTAGAACCTGACGAGCAGCCTCGCGGCCTGCTCGACGTCGGACTCCATCGCCTCCCTAATGACTACCCCGGGCTCGTGCATGACGGCTCACCCCTCCTCATAGTCGACGGGCGGGGGCTTGATGAGGCCCTCCCTGTAGATCAGCATGTACTTCCTGTGTGTCAGGTCTATTATGCTCTTGGCCCTCTCCAGCTCCTCCTTGTAAGTGGTAGTTCTCCTGGCCAGGCCCTGCTCGACGGCCTTAACGGCGACGGCTGCCGCCACCCTAGGATAGAGGTCCCACTCATCCATCCTCGGTATAATATAGTCCTCGTGGAGCCCCTTCTCCTCGGCGAACCTAGCTATCTCCTCGGCGGCGGCTATCGCCATCTCATCGGTTATGGTCTTGGCCCTGACGTCCAGCACGCCCCTGAATATGCCGGGGAAGGCTAGGCTGTTATTGACCTGGTTGGGGAGGTCGCTCCTCCCGGTCGCCACTATGGCTGCCCCGGCCTCCTTTGCCTCCCAGGGCCATATCTCTGGGACGGGGTTGGCCTCGGCGAAGACTATCGCCCCCTTCGCCATCTGGGCAACCCACTCCTTCTTGATAGTCCCGGGACCGGGCTTGCTGGCCGCCACGAGTATGTCGGCCCCCTTGAGCGCCTCATCCGGCCCGGCGCCTGGCCTAAGGCCGGCTCCCTTGGTCTCGATTGCTATCTGGTACTTCCAGGGGTGCCTGACCATGAGCCTGTCTATATCGTCCCGGTCCGGGTGCAGGACTCCCTTGCTGTCCAGCACGGCGATGTTCTCGGGCGGCACACCGTAGGCCTTGAGGAGCCTGTAGAGGGCTATGTTGGCGGCGCCCGCGCCGAATAGCACTATCCTGGACTTCCTTAGGTCCTTCCCCACTAGCTTCACGGCGTTTATGAGGCCTGCGAGCGTCACGGAGGCCGTGCCCTGCTGGTCGTCGTGCCACACGGGTATGCTGAGCCTCTTCCTCGCCTCCTCGAGTATGTAGAAGCACTTGGGGCTCTCTATGTCCTCGAGGTTTATGCCGCCGAAGCTGGGCTCTACGAGTTCTAGCAGCTCTAGGAACTTCTCGGGATCCCTAGCCCTGTGCACGAGTGGCACGGCGTCTACGCCGCCGAGGAACTTGTAGATGAGGGCCTTACCCTCCATGACGGGGTAGGCGCCCTCAGGCCCAATATCACCCAGGCCCAGAACCCTCGTGCCATCGCTCACCACGGCAATAGTGTTCCACCTGTTCGTGTACTCGAAGCTTTCATCCGGGTTCTTCCCGGCCCTCCTGCTAGGCTCCGCCACGCCTGGGGTGTACCAGATGGCGAAGTCCTTGACCCTCCTAATGGGGACTTTGGGTATGGTCTCTATCTTGCCCCCATAGAACCTGTGCAGCTCAACGCTCAGCTTGTACCAGTCAACCTTACCAGCCTCTCCTCCCAACCCAGACACCCTAGACTAGAGCCGTAACCACCATCGACCCTAGGCGTATAAATGCGTGGGCCACGCCTGGCCGTTGAAAGCGTTATAAACCGCCGCCCCCATAGCCAGCCCCAATGGGAGGGCGGCGGTCGTCTAGCCTGGACTAGGACGCCGGCCTGCCAAGCCGGAGGTCCCGGGTTCAAATCCCGGCCGCCGCACCAACTCCTAAAATAATTAATCAAGCGCCACCTAGAGCCTGTAGTGTCTAATGTACCTATCATGCACGCTTGCGGAGCGGGTGTGTGCTGTCAGTCGCCCCTCTGTTAGATGCGTTTGCCCGAACACTTTTTGTAATATAAAATACGTTGAACCAGCAATATTTGGTAACGTTTTTTACCGAGACAATACCGTTTAGAGTTAAGTTCCTCAATACAGCAGTAAGCGATATATTTATTTCAGTATAATTAAATGATGTTACAACATACACGCCCTTAAGCTTGGGGTCACCATTAAACATGTCTGCTATAATATTGGATAGCTGATTTGGATCCACCTTGAGGCCTGCAGGGTGTATATTCTTAGGATCCCTTATGAATATGTGGAGCGCGTTGTTTAGCATCAAACTGTCCACTATAACCGTCTCGTTTCTCGCAAGTACTTCTGAGATATTTCTAACGCACTCCAAGTACTGTAAGCTCACTGATGGACGCAGGCTCCAGGGGAAGCCCGAGAGGCCACAGCACGGGAAGGCCTTAGAGTTGACTGCTTTCACAGTATCCAAGTAGCTGGCTCCCTCGGGGGATAATGTATATACTGAGCCAAGGCCCACTGTTACGAGGAGAAATAATGATAATGAGAGCCTGGAGTATTTTAATAATCCTACAACCGCCGCCGGCATTAAAAGCGTGAAGAGTATAGGGACCGCTCTATGCGGGAACTGTACCGCGAGAATAGGGCAGAGAAAGGGTGATATAAAGGCTAGGAGAAGTAGGGTGACCGTAATATTGTATTCTGGATTAGCGTGCTCCTTAAGGGGTTTAGCCGCCGGAAGCAAGGCCATGAGAAACATGAGGGTCCAGCCTATGACAAAGTTTACGGAGGACACCCATGAGAATGAGCCTGTCCCTGCCAGTGTGATTCCCGTCGTTGCGCTAGGGTGAACTGGATGAAAGCCCGTATACCAGAGGAGCAGGAACGCCGAGACGAGCAGAGCTGCCAGCATGAAATACGCGGCCTTGCGAGCCCTCATCCTCGTATACTTGTATGTCTCATAGATTGATAGAATTGCCGCGAGCGCCGCCGTGGGCTCGTATGCCATCGACATGGCAATTAAGGCTAGGAAGGATCCTATCGGCGAGTTCTTAGCTGACAGGAGGAGGAAGGCAAGTAGCATTACGAGGCCTAGCATGTGCCTGCTCCACTGCACAGTTGAGCCTATTACTACAATGTTTATGGAGGTGGCTATCCCTGCTAGGAAGGCTATCTCTTTAGAGGCCTTGAGTGCATGCCTTGTGTAGGCGGCTGAGAGCGTTGCTACGAAACCTAGCATTAGGGGTTCCCAAAGCTTCATCAAGTACATGGGGTCAACGACTCTCACTAGAGGCGTGAGCAGTATTGCCATTAGCGGGGGGATATTCCTAGGACTTCCCATCCAGATGTAGGCTCTGAACGGGTTTAGAGTCATAGCGTAATCCTTGAGGTAAGCAATGTAAGCTAGTGTGTCCCAGCCTATAGGAAGCGGCCAGCTATATAGCTCTGGGAGGAGCCTGAGGATAAACGCTATAGCGAAAGCCACGGCTAAGTAGTGTTTGCTAATAAAGGCTCTGAGCCCAGCTACGAAAGTAGCCCTTAGCGTCTCCCATAGATACTTGTAGCTAACGCTTTTGCCGATTTCTATCGGACCCTTTACATAACTTATCGCTTGGGATACAAGGACGAGCAAACCTCCACTAAATATAAAAGTAGAAAGTTTCATAACACTGAGATAGCAAGAGACGTAGTATGGCAAGCACGTAGGAGGAGCAAAGAGCCTGTGTAGGTACTCTAAATATATGGTTATTGCCAGTCTCCCGAAGAGGGCTAAGATTAGGCCAAACACCTCTAGCATTAATGTTGACGCTATATCGTAGCCCCTATGTAGGCGTAGGTCCATTAATGCTCCACATAGTATTAGTAGTGTTGATAGCCAGAATATGAAGTCCAGGTACCCGGTAAAGGCTTTTGCACTATCTAAGCGGAAACCATAGAGATAGAGGAGCAGGCCTAGGACTACAAAAGCTATTCTAAATCTCACCAGCCGCCTGTTAATTATCAACAACCTTCCCCGAGGCAGTGTAGCTCGATGACTCAACAAGGATTAAAGGTGATATCTCTGGCACTATAGTATGCCGGGAACGACGCGGAAAACACATCATTCCGGAGAGCTAGGCACTCTATTATTAGGCATAACACTCTTCCACAGGTGGAGTTCCCGCCTGCAGAGCCTTCCCAAGTAGGATACCTAGGAAGAGGTGAGAAGTACGCCCTAGGCGACTAGGCTTGCCTCATGGTGTCCGTGCCTTAAGGCTTGGTTGAGCACTCGAGTTCTACGCGGCTACGCCAAATTAATTTAATAAAAATAATATAGGGCAGTTATGCAACTTGGAGAGCAACCGGTCATTGGATGATACTCTTTTAACCTTTGTCCATAAGATGGTTACGAGGGGTTAGAGAAGTCTCGGTGTGTGGGGAGCTAATTGATGCCTACACTCACTAAGGATAGACTAGGATCGCTGCTGGTCGCTATCCTAGTGGTCATGGCTACCTTTCACGCGGCGACCGTTTTAGCTCAAACAAGCTATACGCCTAGGTGGCATGATAGGCCCGTGTATCTGCAGCATACCATTAATTATCTTGAGGAGATTGCTACTAACCCCTCGTATCCTTACCTCTATGTTGTCGGACAGTACGTAGTGAATTATCAACAGCGGGTCGCCGTGTTCGAATACAGCTCTAGTGGTAATCTCCTAGACAGCGCGGGGTACTACTATGGAGACCTCGATGTGGTAATAAATGACGTAGAGCTGGGCGGCGATGGCGTCTACTTGATTGGTTATGTTGCGGGCATTAATTATGCTGGAATCATAGTAAAGCTGAACCCGGATAATCTCTCGCAGGTCGAGGGCTATGTGGTGCTGAACGTGACCGCTTCCTCAGATAGCTCAGATAGCATAGTGGGGGATCTATACTTGTACGGTGGGTACGTGGACGCTAACGGCAACGTGTATGTAGCCGGTAGATTCATTAACTGGAGTAGCGGCCTGCACGAGATTTTTATAGCCGCCTTCAATAGTAGCCTCGACCTAGTCAATGCAGTATTCTATTATATCATGGTAAATGATGAGTACGCAAACGCCAGCGCCTGGGACTGCGCCATGGGCCCTGACGGCTACCTCTACGTGCCCGCCACGGTATACTACTATAGCTCCTCTTCGGATAATAACTATCCCCTGTACCTCCATCTGACGAAGCTCGACCCCGCTAGCCTTGATGTGATGGCTAGCATTAACATAGCATTGTACAATAGTGAAGGCTACATGTTACGGTACAGCGATGAGCCTGTCGGCATAGACTCGTACTCGGGCGGCGTGCTGCTCGCCTTCACCTACACGGACGACAATCCCTCTAGCAGCGACCCCACTACCGCTGGGGCTGTAGTGATGCTTGACACGGGCCTAAATGTGCTCTGGAGGATAAACCTCAGCACATCCTACTACGAGAACTTTAGGAGCATCCGCGTTGCCAGCGACGGGGGTTTTATAGTAGGCGGCTACACGGATAACACCTACGGCACAGGTTTGTCATCCAGCGTCTTTAACTCGCTGGTTCTAGTATTCGACTCCAACCAGAAACTCAGAGACGCCGTGCTAGCGGGTGATGAGAGCGGCAGTTACTCCACCGGCGCTCTAGCCGTCGGCATAGATGCCAGCGGCTATACCTACTGGGTAGGAGAAGCCGATAACGACGATGCCTATATCGCCTACTATAATGTCACCAGCGCCCTGTCCTCAAGCCTAAGCTACTCCCGGTACTCCAGCTTCCCGCCTGCCCCGACTATTGGAAGAGGGTGCTCCCAGGAGATTGAGGAGGCTCCCCCGAGCCATGGTGGGGGGGCTGCGGTAAAGCTACCCAGTTGTATCTACCTCGGAAGCAGGAATATAGAGTCGAGGAGAGTAGAAGCTGGTAACCTCTCAATAATAGAGTCCCCGCCGGATAGGCTAGTTGTTGATGGCCATAGCGGCGCCTATACTGCTAGTGGGACCTCGAAGGCCGGAGCTACGGGATACGCTACGCCTGGAGGGGAAAGTGAGGGCATAATTGTGGCGCTCAACGCCTCTGATAGCTTGGTGCCGCCGTCGCCTCTCCTGCAGCCCGTGCCGGAGCCATCCCTGGTACTGGGTGCAGGTGCTGCGGCCGTCCTCGTTCTCTATATTACTAGAAAAAGGGCTGTGGGGGTAAGGAGGGCTGTTTAGGGCTTGGGGGAGCAGCCTGCGGCAGCGTCTACGGGTGAG
The DNA here is from genome assembly GCA_027039295.1 of Acidilobaceae archaeon. Taxonomy (GTDB): domain Archaea; phylum Thermoproteota; class Thermoprotei_A; order Sulfolobales; family Acidilobaceae; genus Calypsonella. Next base: position 2,526 of record JALWEW010000043.1, on the reverse strand, counting down.
ATAGTGTCGGCCCTAATGTAGGCCGGGTGCACCTCGGTTCCGTCCATGGTGGTTACTGTTGCCTGCCCGGCTATGTAGCCTGTGATGTGGTAGCACCCCTCACTGGTTATGGTCGAGTTGGGGTAGGTGAGCAGGATCCTCTTGGCGGTGTTGTAGGGGTCCTGCTGGAGCTGTGCTGGCGTGCCTAGGTAGGCGTCGTAGGCTGTAGCGCCGTTCTTGAGTTTGAAGGAGTTGAATATGTAGACGTCTAGGCTGACGTGCTCCTTGTAGTGGCTCTGGGGGTCGCTTGCCGCGGTGCTGAAGTTACCGTTCGTCCAGACAACGCTGCTAGTGCCTGTGCCTGTGGTCTTCGTTATGGTGAAGTTGCCCTTGATGTCTATGAGGCCCTTCTGCTGGGCTACGTAGCCCAGAGCTAGGATCACTATGAGCAAGACGAATATCTTCGCGAGAGTACCCATTCGAATATCTCCGGTTCGAGTCTGACTCGCATCCACTTCAGGGGGCCCCCTTAGGGGTTAATATGGACGTGTGTCGTATGGCTGTGAGTCTATATTAGGGGGGCGGCCCGATTATAGTGCGGAGCCCGAGTCCTTGTTGGGGGTGGAGTTGCTGTGATACTCTTCGACTGGGGGACCTATAATGCCCTCAGCAAGCTCTCGGCCGCCGCTACGCTGGGTATGAAGCTCACGGAGGTGCCGCCCTACGAGTTCTCTAGGAGGAGCAGGGACGAGGATTACTTTAGGAGGTACGCCGAGTTCGCCCGAGAGGCCTTCACGACCGTCACAGCCCACGCCCCCTACTATAACGTGGTGAGCCGGGACAGGGATGTGATGGAGAGGTCGTGGAGGGCCCTCCTTGCCGCTGCTAGGAAGGCGAAGCTCGCGGGGGCCGAGATATTCAACCTCCACCTCGGCTGGAGAGCCTACATGGACCATAGGGACATAGAGCTAGCCGGGGAGTTCCTGAGGAAGCTCGCAGCCGAGGCCTCCCCCATGATTGTCAGCGTGGAGGTCCCCTATACCAAGAGGATGCTCGGCCTCTGGGACGAGGTGAAGGCGCTTAGGGAGATGGTGGGCGGCGATAAGCTCATAGTCTCCGTGCAGCTGGAGAACGTGTGGATGCTCGAGACGGGCGCCTCGGAGACGGGGGACTTCGAGGCCGCCAACAGGATGGCTACGAAGGAGTACTGGATGGGCGTGCTCGAGAAGGCGCTGGGCCTCAGCGAGAGGTTCCTGAGCCTGAGGTTCTCCCAGGTGATAGGCTTCGCCCTCGGCTCGAGGATCCTGAAGAAGAGAGTGCCCCTGGGCAAGGGCTACCCAGACCTCGAGCCTCTCGCTAAGGCCCTCGCGGAATTCATGGTCAGGAGGGTCAGGGCTAGGGGCCTCGAGCTACGGATGCACGTCATCTACACCGGGGTCCCGGCGACCAAGTACAAGGACACCATACAGCTCTACGCCGCCATAATGAGGGAGGCGGTGGAGCACCTCTAGCGGTGAGGCCTTGAGCCGCGCCCCTAGAGCCCGTGTGAGGCCCAGGGACTACCAGGTAGAGGCCTACAGGTGGGCCCTTGAGAGGGGCCGCGCAGTAGTCTGCATGCCAACCGGCACCGGGAAGACGCTGGTGGCCGGCCTCTGGATAGAGGCGCTACTCAAGACTGGGAGGGCCCGCAGGATCCTGGTCCTGGAGCCCACGAGGTTCCTCGTGGAGCAGACCGCCTCCTACCTAGCCGGGAAGCTGGGGCTGCCCGCGAGGCCCCTCCATGGGAGCATGCCCCGGGGGGCCCGTGAGAGGGCCTGGAGAGCCCCAGTTGTCGTGGCTACGCCGGAGATCGTTGTGGCTGAGTGGAGCCGCTTCCTCGAGGCAGGCTTCGAAGCCCTCGTGGTCGACGAGTGCCACCACACGGTGGGCCAGGACCCGTACAGGTTCGTCGTCTCCAACTACGACTTCAAGTATCGCCTGGGCCTGACTGCGCTCGTGCCCCCCTCCAGGAGGAGGGAGATAGAGGAGGGCATCGGGGAGGTTAGGTGCTGGCCCTGGAGTCACCCCTCGCTCTCCCGCTACATACCAGCCTGGGCCGCCGAGATCTATGAGAGCCCCCTCAACGAGGCCGAGTGGAGGCTCTACGAGGAGCTGGAGAGGCTCTGGGACCAGGCTGAGGGGAGGGATAGAATGCTCCTAGGCAACGCTATCCGCTGGTACGTCCGAGACGGGGCTGCGGCTCTAAGGGAGAGCGTGGGGAGGAGCCGGAGGCTCCACAGCCTCCTCGAGGGCCTTGGGGGCCTCATCCGCGACCCCAGCGTAAGGGATGCACACAAGCTGGGGGCCCTCAGGCAGGCCCTGGAGAGCCATGAGGGGTTCGAAAAGGCGATAGTCTTCGTTGACAGGATAGTCATAGCTAGGATCATAGCCGAGAGGCTCGCGGGCTACGGGGTCGCCGAGATCCTGGGGAGGAGGCACGTCGAGCCCCGCGAGGCCCTGGAGAGGGCCCACTCCCCCTCCGTGAGGCTGGTGGTAGCGTCGAGCGCT
>JALWEW010000042.1 GCA_027039295.1 Acidilobaceae archaeon | reverse complement strand
CTCCGAGGCTATCCTCGCGGCCTCCGCCCTAGAGCCCGGCTCCCAGCCCCTCGGGTGGGCCGTGAACTCGACCCCCCCGGCCTCTAGCCTGAGGCGGAGCCTGAAGCGGGGCTTGGGGACGTGGAGGTTCCTCTCCCGCCACCTCCTCACCGCCTCAACGAGCGTGGGCGTCTGGACCCTGCCAGCGCTGAGTATGACCCTCCTACGGGAGGCCCTTCTCACAGCGTCCATAAGGGCCCTGGAGAGGTTTATGCCCCAGAGCCAGTCTAGCTCGTGGCGGGCCATCCCCGCCTCGACCATCTCGCGGTCCAGGGGCTCGAGCCTCTCGTAGGCGCGCCTGATGTCGAGGGGGGATAGCGTGGAGAACTTCATCCTACGGGCCCGGCGGGGGTCCCCCAGCATGTATATTATCATGTAGCCGATCACGCTACCCTCTATGTCGTAGTCACACGCGTTAACGTAGAGCCTGGCCCCCCTGCTGAGGCGCGCCAGCACCTCATGGAACTTCCTCAGGTGGGCCGAGCCCCTCTCGAACTCCCAGAGGGGCCTCCACTCGTAGCTGAAGACCGGGTAGCCCCGCTCGCCACTATAGGGCCCATAGAGGTGGCCAGCGCTCGGCGCAACCACGAGCGTGGAGCCGTCCCTCCACAATACCCAGTAGGGCACCCCCCTCCAGCGGCACTTCACGGGCCTCCCCTGGGCGAGGGCCACAGCTATCCTCTCGCCAGCCTTGGGCTTCTCCGCTATGACCAGCACGTAGCCCGGCCTTGGGCTGCAGGCGCTTGGCTGGCGTGTGGCTCCGCGCCTCGAGCGCAACCAGGACCCCCGGTCAGCCGCCTAGGGCTAGCTTGGGAGTGGGAGGGTTAGTATGAGGAGGGCAGCGTAGAGGGCCACGGCTACCTGGCCCGCGGGGCTGAGCCTCTCCTGCGGGAAGGCGGGGCCGGGGTGCCTGCCGCCTGAGAGTAGGTAGAGTAGCAGCGCAAGCAGGGCGAACCCTGCTAGGTATGGGTAGAAGAGGCTCGCTGCCAGTAGGGCGACTATGAATGCCTTGCTTACGATCGAGTGGCCCCTGTCCCCTAGGGCTGCCCTCACGACGTGGCCCCCGTCGAGCTGGCCTATGGGCATTAGGTTGAGGAATGTGACGAAGAACATGACGTAGGCGGCGAATGCCGGGGGGCTCATGACGACTAGGCCGCCGCCCTTGGGGCCGAATGCCATGTCGAGGAGCAGCATGGAGAGGGGCACAAGCGGCACGGCCCCCGTGCCGGGCGGGGGCGTGGTGAGGGCTAGGGAGGCGTGGAGGCCCCAGATGGCCACTGGCAGGGCCGCCAGGTAGCCGGCCAGGGGGCCGGCTAGGCCTATGAGGGCTAGGGCGTCGGACGTTGGGGGAGGCCACCTCATGAGTATTATGCTCCCGAATGTCCCGAGGAACCAGGGATATGGAGGGGCGGGTAGCGGTATGGGCACGCTGCTCGGCACCCCGTAGCGCCTCATGGTGAGGTAGTGGCCGAACTCGTGTATGAGGAGCGGCGCCAGTAGCCCTCCCAGGTAGGCCAGGGGGGTCCAGGCGGCGCCTCTCACGCCTCTGGGCGCCCCCTTGAGGTAGAAGACCCCGCTAATGTAGAGTGTGGCCACGACGGCGGCTCCGAGGCCAAGGGCGAGCAGCGCTCTCGACTTCTCGATCTTGCGTGTCACCAGTATCCTTAGGAGCCCGTTCTCCCTCCTAGCGTAGGCCATGCAGCCGTGTGCTGAGAGCCTCCTATAGAGACTCGGCCAGTCCACCCGGGTCCTCTCGAGGGCCAGTATCATGAGGCCCTGCGGGACCTGCTGGGCCTCGAGGACCTCCAGGCCCCCGCCTAGCAGGGAGACACAGCCGCCCAGGCCGCTATCTGTATACCCTGCCCCCGACAACCCTCCTCTCGACCTCTAGGAGCACCTTGAGCGGTATAGCCTGGCCCCTCCCCGTGCCCTTCTGGTAGCGGTAGATTGTGACCGGTAGGATCCCGTTGTCGACCTCGTACCTAGCTATGTCTATTGGGTCAAGCGAGCCTACAACCTCGATATCAACTAGAGGGGGGGCGCCGTGGTATATCTGGAGCGCCCTGGCGCCTATGAGCTTAGCCCTCTCATACTTCGTTAGCATCGGAGGCCCTATCCTGATCTCCTCAGCTACCCTGGGGTATACCGAGTAGAAGTCGCCCCCCTCACCCTCCGACAACAGTGCATCCCCCGGACTGGAGGCCCCGCGGCCTCGGAGCCTTAAAAGCGGGCTTCAAGTAGCGCCGGAGATGCCGGGGGAGGCCTCCTGGGTCGGTGGGGCCCGCATGGCCTGGGCGGCCTTGTCTCTGACGTCCCTCGCCCCCAGCATTATCAGTATGCTCCCTACGAACGCCAGGACGCTCCCGGCCCTTGTGACCCCCAGCAGGATCCCTAGGAACCATAGTATAACGCCGAGCTTGACGAGGCTGCCGCCGGGCTCGTCGCCAAGCCTCCAGAGGGCTACTGCTATCATGATAGCCCCTACTATGGCGAGGAGGCCGCCCAGGATGAAGAGGCCCACGGCGAGGCCCATTGAGACAGGGGATGCGGTCATGGCGCCAGGTATGAGGGCGAGAACCGCTAGGAGGACTACTATAACGGCCGCTAGGTAGACCTTAAGCCCTGTAACCCCCACACCGAACCTGGAGGCATCGTACTCCTTCAGGCTCCTGAAGCCGTCCCAGAGGTAGTAGAGGGAAGCCAGTAACAGGACGAGCGCTATCAGGGCCAGTGTAGCGAAGGATCCCACGCTGGACTTCAAGGCGGCGCCCACGTTACCGCCATGCATTATCGCCCCCATGCCCGCGACTCCCGCGGCGAGGACAGCGGCGAACGCCAGTATGAACGCGATGAACGATAGGAGGTACGACTTGAAGACCCCATCAGCGCCCCGGTAGAGGAGCTCCCACCTCCTATACGAGGATGCAACTACAGCCACTCCCAGCACCGCTATATCGAGAAACAGAGGGGGGATATTATCGTGGAGCCCGTCGCGGTATGAGCCGCTCGGCTCCGGGTTCATCAGCATCCTAGCTCAGCGACGCCTAGCCCCCCTCACAGCGGCCCAGACTACCGCGGGGCTCCGCTACTAACCTTTACCTCCCACACCCAGCTCCCTCCCCGGGAGGGGTGGCGCTATGGTTGAGAAATGGCTCCTCTACTCCCTAGCCTGTCTTACGCTCTGGGGCGCCTGGGGCGTGGTGCTGAAGCTCGCCCAGAGGATGCTTCCCGCGTGGTACGAGCTTTACGTGTCGACGAATCTAGCTATTGTTGTAGCGGTACTCGTAGTGTGGGTGCTGTATAGGCATGACATCAACCCAACACCCACAGGGCTCGCAGTGGCGATGGCTGCGGGAGCGCTGGGCACGCTCGGCTACGTGTTCCTCGTATTATCACTTGAGGCTGGAGGGCCCGCTTCCCTTGTGATACCGCTTACAGCACTATACCCCGCGGTCACGGCACTCCTAGCCGTGGGGCTCCTCAAGGAGAGGATAAGCGCTGAGCAGGCGCTGGGGGTTGTCCTAGCGGTGCTGGCGATATATCTGCTCTCACGCTCGCCGAGTTGAAACAACTCTTCAAGGATGAGTACGGTGAGCGTCGAGACTCAGTAACGTGCTCTCACAGCCTTTAATCGATTACAACATCTGTCAAGTAGTGAGTGAGAGGATATAGTTAATACTGTTCGACTAACTAGTAAGAATGTTGAATTATGAATTATACCTTAAGAATAAAGGCTAGGGGAGTGGGGGCTAGAACTCGAACTTACTGCTCTCCTCCTCTTCGCCCTTCTCCTTCTTCTCCTTCTTCTTGGGCGGCGCGGCAGCTATGATGTCGTCGATCTTCAGTATCGAGGTGGCCGCCTCACTGGCGCTCTTGATCACCTGCTTCTTGACTAGCACGGGCTCGTAGACGTTGATCTTTATCATGTCGTGCTCCACCTTGCCCTCGAGCACGTTGACGCCCGCGTGCTTGAAGCCCTGGTTGTGGAGGGTGCTCAGCTGTAGTAGGGTGTCGAGGGCATCCATGCCAGCGCTCTCCGCTAGCACTGTTGGTATGACCTCTAGGGCCTCGGCGTAGGCCTTTATGGCTAGCTGCTCCTTGCCCTTCACGGTGTTAGCGTAGTCCTTGAGCCTCTCGGCAAGCTCTATCTCGACAGCCCCGCCGCCGCCTACTATCTTGGGCTCCCTCATTATGTTCCTGAGGGCGTGGAGAGCGTCCATGATGCTCCTCTCAGCCTCATCGAGCAGCATGTCGTTAGCGCCACGTAGCAGTATTGTTACGCTTCTTGGGTTCTTTGCTCCCTCTATGAAGATCATCTTGTCTTCTCCTACCTTGCGCTCCTCCACTAGCTCTGCGTAGCCTAGGTCCTCCGGCTTCAGGTCTCTGATGCTAGTCACGATCTTCGCGCCCGTGGCCTTAGCTATCTTCTCTATGTCGCTCCTCTTAACCCTCCTCACGGCCATGATGCCGTGCTTCGCGAGGTAGTGCTGCGCAACCTCGTCAATACCCTTCTGAGTAATCACCACATTAGCACCAGTAGCAGCAATCTTCTCGACCATCTCCTTGAGTAGCCTGGTCTCCTCCTCCAGGAACCTGTCGAGCTGCTCGATGTCGGTCACCCTTATCTTGGTGGTTATGTCGGGCTTCTGTATCTCTAGTGGGGCGTCTAGCACGGCTATCTTAGCGTTCTCAACCCTCCTAGGCATGCCTGGGTGCACGACCTCCTTGTCGATGACTACACCCCTCACGAGCTTGCTGTCGAGTAGGCTGCCGCCCTTCTTCTTCTCGATTTTGACGTTGTCTAGGTCGACATTGTAGGTGCCGTCGGGCCTCTTCTCCGCTATGATCTTAATGGTCTCGACCACCATGTCTATGATCTTCTCCTTCTCAGGCCCGTGGCCTATGTACTTGCTCGCTATAGCTGTCTCCGCTATCCTCCTGAGGGTGGCCTCATCCTCGACGTTGATGGGCACGGCTATCTGGTCGAGTATCTCAAGCGCCTTCTCCTGGGCCTTCACGAAGCCGTCGATTATCACGGAGGGGTGTATGTTATCGTCTAGGAGCTTCTCGGCCTTCTCGAGTAGCGTGCCAGCGAGAACGACCACGCTTGTGGTGCCGTCGCCCACCTCGGCGTCCTGGGCCTTGGCAACCTCGACTAGGAGCTTGGCGGCTGGGTGCTGGACCTCCATCTCCTTCACTATTGTAGCGCCGTCGTTGGTAACGGTTACATCGCCGAAGCTGTCGACAAGCATCTTGTCGAGGCCCCTGGGGCCTAGGCTGGACTTGAGCAGCTCAGCTAGGACCTTGGCAGCGAGGATGTTGTTCCTCAGCGCCTCCCTGCCGTAGGTCCTCTGGGTGCCCTCCTTCAATATGATTACTGGCACTCCGCCCATAGCCATCCTGCCACACCCCCTGTTACCCGGGTCCTCCTAAGCTCCCAGCAGTCCCTTATGGCTACACTTCTATATAAGCCTTGCGCTCCCGAAGGGTTTCTTCCGGCGTCGGGGAGCGCCGCAAGCCTAAGACCTACCCGGCGTGGGAAAGCATGCCTGGGGGACAGCGCTGGCGTCGGGGGAGGTCCGCTGTAGCGTCTGCGGCAGAAAAGCCGTCTACAAGCGCGCCTATAGCGGCGAGCTCCTCTGCGGCAGGTGCCTCTTGAGGGCGCTCGCGAGGTCCGTCAAGAGGCAGGCATCACGCTCCGGAGGCTTCAGGCCACGCATGGGCGTTGTTGTCCCAGCGGCACTGGAGGCCCCACACCTAGGCCTAGCGCTGGCAGTGGCGCTCCACGAGGCGACACGGGGACTAGACGTTACCGTGCACGTGGTCATACCCGAGGGCGGGGGCTGGGCGGTCGAGGTCCCCCGCGAGACGCTAGCCAAACTAGCTAGGCTTGGGAGGGTGAGGCTATGGAGGGCCAGGCTCCAGGTGAGGAGGCTCCCCTCCACGCTAAGGGCGTGCATCAGATTCGACAGGGCCTGGAGCGCCCTCGCCGCGAGGCATCTGGGAGCAGGGGCTGTGGGGCTGCCAGTCACGAGGACCACGGCGACACTCGCGGCCGTCGACGCCCTGCTGAGAGGCGAGCCTTGGGGGCTCAGTGAGGCGCTCGAGGAGTCAGTCTATATAGGCGGCGTCGCGGTCGCCCCACTCTTCTACTCAGTCGAAGGCGAGGCCGCCTCCGCCCTGGCGGCTGTGGAGGGCCTCAAGGCCTGGGGGCCCTGTAAGCCTGAGAGCCTCTCCTGGGGCCCCCTCATGAGCGTGCTCCACGGAAGGCCCGAGCTAGAGTTCAGCCCAGCCAAGGCGATAGGCCTCCTGGCAGGCCAGCTCAGGGGGATGCCGAGGTGTAGGCTGTGCGGGGGCTACACGCCCAGGCCAGGCGTGTGCCCCGACTGCGCGATGACGGGCCTCGAGGCCGTGGAGGTGGAGCCCCTCCGCGGGGCCTAAGGGGCCGAGGCCCTCTCGCGGAGGATCCTCTCCAGGAGCAGCCTCTCGCGGCGGGACAGGAAGAGCTGGATCCCGTACTCCCCCGGCCTCCAGAGGCTCGGAGGCTTGACCTCGTTGTCCACTACCACGTAGCCGGCTCGGAGGGCCTCCCTCACCAGCTGCGGGGGGCTTCTCCTGGCGAAGGACTCCAGCATGCCCTCAAAGCCTATGGACTCCTTCACCTCCTCCTCGCTCAGGCTCGCACCGCACACGATACACGTTAGATCCGGGGCGACCGCGTTGAAGCCGCACCGGGGGCACTTGATGGGCGTCGGCCTGCCATACCTATTCCAAAGGTCCCGGAGGGCCTCCACTATATGGTCAGCGCCGAGCCTCTTGGCCTCGTGGTAGAGCATTGGCGCCGCCCTACCGGCGACCTCAGGGGCAGCGCTCACTATGAGTTCCAGCTGCTCCACGCTGTATGGCGGGCCCCTCTCGACCAGCTTGGCTGCGACCCCCTTCAGGAACGCCTCCTTATTCCTCATAATATTCTTGACGAGGCTCTCTATGCTGGGCTTGGTGCTCCTATTAGCGGCGATGCCCTGCACTATATCGGCTACTAGGTCCCGTATATCGGAGGGGGAGAGCCCGTAGTAGTCGAGCCCCAGCCTCTCGGCGACCTGCCTGGCTACCTCGGCTGAGACGCTCTCCACGTCAAGCTTGAAGCCCCGCCTCCTAGACGCGCGTGAGGTCCTAGTGCCGCTACCCTTGGAGCCCCTCGATCTCGAGGACCTACTCCTACTCGACCCCCTCCTACGTGGCAGGAGGACCACCACCCAAGGAGGCCGGGGGGCGCGAGTCCTTATCTGCAACCACCAGCGCCCCCTGGGGAGCCCTGGTTATTACGATTCCCCGCGCCGGACCCTCCCCCGGGGGCCGCTTGAGGGTTAGGGACTCGCTGCGAGTCAGGCTGAGGCTCGTGGCTTACGACTATCTAGTTGAGCCCGTGAGGGTTCTGGCCTTGAAGGATATAGGGCCTCTCCCGCTGCCACAGGGAGCGGTTAACGTGAGGAGGGGAGACGAGCTAGACGTGCCCCGCTGGCAGGCTAGGGAGCTTGAGAGGCTGGGGCTCGTGGAGGTTAGGGCCCGCGGCCTTGATATCGATACTGTAAACATGTACCACTACAAGGAGAAGAGGGGACAGGCCGCTAACCAGCTCCAGAGCATACCCCAGGACTTCTACATGGCGGCTAGGGAGCTTATAGAGAGGCTTGACGAGATGATCAGGGAAAGCCCATCAACGATGCTAATCAGGGACAGGGAGGTAGTCGAGAAGAACCTCCTCGACATAGCTGAGACTAGGCTGGTGAAGTTACTCAGGCTCGCCGCCAGTGGCGGGGAGGAGTTCAGGGAGAGGATGACACCCGAGGAGTCCATAGCCTTCGACGCTATCAGAGCGGTTGTTGACGTGTTCAGGGATTATGTTAGAGGGCTAGCGGGGGGTGGTGGGAGTGGCTGAGAGCAGCCTCGAGCTGGATTACGCTGAGAGGTTCAAGGATTTCCTCAGGAACTTCCGGGACCGCCTCGGGGAGCTGAAGTACCTCCAGAGGCTCCGGAGGATGATAAGCTTCAACCAGTCTAGCCTGATAGTCGACTACCCCGACCTCTACAGGTACGACACGGAGCTGGCCGAGGCCGTGGTGGAGGACCCGGATAGGTTCATACGCAGCGCCGGCGACGCCATCAGGGAGCTAGTCGCCCAGGAGGACCCGGAGTACGCTGAGAGGAAGAGGAGGTTCGTGCCTAGATTCGTGAACCTCTTTGAGACCGTCAAGATCAGGGAGATACGCTCTGAGCACATAGGGAGGCTAGTCCAGATAGATGGCGTTATAACGAGGATGCTACCAGTGAAGAGCAAGCTGGTGAAGGCTGTATTCCTACACGACAAGTGTGGAGGCACATTCACGTGGCCCCCCGGCGACGAGGAGCTTCAGGAGGACAAGCTGGAGAGACCCCCCTACTGCCCCCTCTGCGGCGAGACGGGGGGGCGCTTCATATTAGTGAAGGAGAAGAGTACCTACATAGACTACCAGAAGATAGTGGTCCAGGAGAGGCCTGAGGACGTCCCCGGAGGGCAGATGCCTAGGAGCATAGAGGTCAAGCTGACCGGCGACCTCGTCGACACGGCGAGACCCGGGGATAGGGTGCAGATAGCCGGCATAGTCAGGCTGGAGCCAGCCTCGCCTAGGAGCACCCTCTTCGACATCTACATAGATGCGAATAGCATTAGGGTGAGCGAGAAGGAGCTCGAAGAGGTCTCTATAACTAGGGAGGACGAGGAGAGGATACGCCAGCTTGCCCGTGATCCCTGGGTGAGGGAGAGGATCATAGCCAGCATAGCCCCGAGCATCTACGGGCACTGGGACCTCAAGGAGGCCATAGCGCTCCTACTCTTCGGCGGCGTCCCCAAGGTGCTGCCGGACGGCACGAGGATAAGGGGCGACATACACGTACTCTTCATCGGAGACCCCGGCATGGCGAAGAGCCAGCTCCTCCAGGCGGCTGCCCGCGTGGCTCCAAGGGCGGTATTCACGAGCGGCAAGGGCAGCACGGCAGCAGGCCTCACGGCAGCGGTTCTCAGGGACCCGAAGACCGGCGAGTGGTACCTCGAGGCTGGCGCCCTCGTGCTCGCCGATGGGGGCGTGGCTATAATTGACGAGTTCGATAAGATGAGGAGCGAGGACAGGACTGCGATACACGAGGCGATGGAGCAGCAGAGCTATCACAGGGACTTCGAGATACTGCTCGGGGATGGGAGGAAGGTTAGGATAGGCGAGCTAGTGGACTCCCTCATGGAGAGCCGCCGGGCCGAGGTCATCAGAGGCAGGGAGACAGAGGTGCTGAGGGTTAACGATATCTACGTGGTAGCCTATGACCCAGAGGCCAAGAGGGCAGTCCTAGCCAAGGCCGACCGGGTCAGCAGGCACAGGGCTCCGAGGAGGCTGGTTAGGATAAGGTTCTCCAACGGCAGGGAGGTAACCGTGACCCCCGAGCACCCGATCATGGTATGGACGGGCGGCGCCATCAGGGAGAAGCCCGCCTCCGAGGTGAGGCCGGGCGACATCGCAGTGGGCGTGAGATTCTATGGCATACCAGAGATCTACAATACCGACCCCAAGACAGCCGGTGTAGCGGCGCTCCTCGCCGCAGCCACCGAGCCCCCCAGCTTCGAGGGCGGGTGCCTGGAGGCTACCCTGCCGGGGGCCAGCGGCCTCTGCGTCGAGGTAGCCCGCGAGACGCTCTCGGGCATCGAAGCGGAGTATAGTGTGGAGGAGCTGGATGGGGGCCGGTGCAGGCTCCGGATCTGCGGCAACGCCGCTGAGGCCCTCGAGGCCCTAATGCCGGAGCTCCTCTGGTCCCGCGGAGAGGCCAGGATTCCGGCCAGGATCCTAGCAGCGAAGAGGGAGGCGAGGAGGGAGTTCCTGAGGGTCTACTTCCAGCTGATGGGCCGCATAGGCCCCGAGGGCCTTGTCCTAGGGGCTAGCGGTAGGGGGCTCGCGGAGGACTTACAGGACCTCCTCTTGGACTTCGGCGTCTACAGCGTGCTCGACTGCTCCCGCGGCTCCTGCAGTCTCCGCGTCCAGTCCCCACGCGATGCTGAGGTGCTCCTATCCATAGCGGGCCTGGAGGGCGGCTGGGCTCTAGCCTGGCCCCAGGGGGGTGAGTGGGACGAGCTGCCACCGGACGCCTCGAAGCGCCTTGTGGACGCCGCGGCCCTCGCGGGCGTCAGGGGTGTGGCCTCTACCCCCGGGGGAGGCCTTGATAGGGGTATGGCGTCTAGGCTCCTAGGCGAGCTCCGCGAGCGGGGGGCCGTTGGTGGCGTCGAGGATCTGGAAGGTATAGTAGAGGGCAACATCAGGTTCCTGCGGGTCGAGTCCGTTGAGGTCGTCGAGAATAGGGACTCGGAGTGGGTCTACGACGTCACCGTGGAGCCCTACCACCTCTTCGTCTCCCACGGGCTGGTCCTTCACAACACAATAAGCATATCGAAGGCTGGCATAGTGGCGAGGCTCAACGCTAGGGCTAGCGTGCTCGCCGCCGGGAACCCCAAGCTGGGCCTCTACGACCCCACGAAGAGTTTCGTGGACAACGTTAACCTGCCCCCAACGATACTCTCGAGGTTCGACCTGATATTCGTGTTAAGGGACATACCCGACAAGAGGCGTGACGCCGAGCTCGCGGCGTACGTACTCGAGGCCCACACGGGCAGCGATAAGATAAGGCCCGACATAGACCCCCAGCTCCTCAGGAAGTACATCCTATACGCCAGGCGCTACGTGAGGAGGATCCGCCTCGCACCCGAGGCTAAGGAGATGCTCAAGGACTTCTTCACTAGCATGAGGGCGAGCGTGCTATCCAAGATGCAGGGGGAGGGCCCCATACCGATACCGATAACGACGAGGCAGCTCGAGGCGCTCATAAGGCTGACGGAGGCCCACGCCCGCATGGCCCTCAGGGAGGAGGCTAGCCCCGAGGACGCCGCCGAGGCTATCAGGCTGACGCTCAGCTTCCTGACGAGCGTCGGCTTCGACGTGGAGACCGGGGTGGTGGATGTCGGCATGCTAGCCTCGGGGGCGACGTTCAGGATGAGGACTATAATGAGTACAATCCAGGATATAATAAAGGAGATGCAGAAGGAGAGGGGCTGCGTGCCCCTCAAGAGGATCCTGGAGGAGGCGGAGGCCCGCAGGATCCCCAGGGAGAAGGCGCAGGAGGCCGTCGAGATAATGCATAGGAGGGGGCTGATATTCGATAAGGGGGGCAACCAGTGCTACGCCCTAGTGCCGTGAGCCTATCTCCCTCTCGTACCACTCCCGCGTCAGCCTCTTGGTAGCCTCGACTAGGAGCCTCGCAGTGTACTCAACATCGGATAGGCTTAGGACCTCGACTGGGCTGTGGATGTACCTCGTTGGTATGGATATCGTCGCAGTCGGCACCCCCTCCCGGGTGAGGGCTATCACGGCGCCATCCGTGGTGCCCCCGGGCAGTATGGAGAGCTGGTAGGGTATCCCGGCCTCCCTGGCCGCCGCCTCGAGGAGGCGTAGGAGCTTGGGGTGCGTTATCAGCCCGCTCGATGCCCTGCCATCCGCCACGGTCAAGGCGGGGCCTCCCCCGACCCTGGCGACCTGCTCCTTCGGCTCAGCGCCGGGCACGTCGTTCGCCGTGGTGACGTCCACGGCCAGGCCGACGTCGGGTGAAAGGGAGTAGGCGGCGACCCTCGCACCCTTGAGGCCCACCTCCTCCTGGACGGCGGCCACGAGGTATACGTCGGCCTCTTGGCCGTCGAGAGACTTGAACGCCTCTATTATGGCGGCGACCCCGGCCCTGTCATCCATGGCCTTGCCGGTCACCCTGTCGCCCTGCAGCCTTATCGTCTCCCTGTCAAGGTCCACCGGGCTCCCCACGTGTATGCCAAGCCTCTCGACCTCCTCGCGGCTCGACGCTCCTACGTCCACGAACAGCTTATCGAGGGGCACGATCTTCTCCCTCTCCTCCTGCCTGAGGAGGTGCGGCGGCTTGCTCCCCACGACGCCGTAGACGAGAGACCCGGAATCCGTCAGGATCCTCACCCTCTGCCCCAGGACGATCGGGTCCCACCAACCGCCCACCGGGGAGAGGTATATGAAGCCCCTATCGTCTATGTACCTGACGAAGAAGCCTATCTCGTCCATGTGGGCGTCCCAGAGCACCCTCAAACCGCCGCCCGAGCCCTTCTTGTAGGCTATCACATTGCCCAGCCTGTCCACCCACACCTTATCAGCGGTGCCCCGCAGCTCCTCCACTATCACGCCCCTGACCTCGTCCTCGTACCCGGATATCCCGAAGGCCTCCGTGAGCCTCTTCAGGAGATCGTAGAGGCCCTCAGAGCGAGCCATCAGCAGCCACCGCCCACTCCGGGGTGGTCCCCGAGAATATAGCCTCAACCGGGGGCCACGCTATGGCCAGGGCCCCGCCCTCCCCGGGGGCTCGGCGGCCCCGTGGGGTGCCGTTGTTGGCTGCCAAGCAGGTTGGTGGGGCTGTGGCGGAGCTGCTGAGGCTGCTGGGCGTGGAGAGGCTCTACCCCGTCCAGGAGGAGGCCGTTAGGGCCGGGGTGACTCGGGGCGAGAGCCTGGTGGTCTCTGCTCCAACGGCGTCGGGTAAGACGCTTGTCGCCCTGATGGCCATAGTCTCGGCCCTCGAGGGGGGCGTGGGCAGGGCCTTCTACGCGGCCCCCCTCAGGAGTATAGCGTTGGAGAAGTACAGGTCCTTCAGGGTCCTCGAGAGGCTGGGGTTCAGTGTTAGGGTCAGCGTGGGGGACCTAGAGAGGGGGTTACCGGGCGCCGATGTCGTCATTACGACATACGAGAAGCTCGACTCGAGCATACGCAATGACCCCGGGATCCTCGGGGGCCTCAGGGTCGTAGTTGTCGATGAGGTGCACTACGTGGCCGACCCTAAGAGGGGCCCCCTCCTCGAGGGCCTCCTAGCGAGGCTCCTCAGCCTAGGAGAGAGGCCCCAGATCGTGGCCCTCAGCGCTACCATACCGAATGCTGGCGAGCTAGCCGAGTGGCTCGGGGCCAAGCTCGTGTCCTCGACGTGGAGGCCCGTGCCTCTCAGGGAGGGCGTGCTAGATTCGGGGGAGATAGCCTACGCGGACGGCTCCAGGAGGCCCGTGGAGAGGCCCACGGGCAAGCCATACGTGGACCTCGTGGCGGACCTCGCCGGGGAGGGGGGCCACGCCCTGGTGTTCGCGCAGAGCAGGCGTAGGGCCATACAGATGGCCAAGCAGGCCTCCAAGGCTCACTCGATGCTGTACTACGACGAGACAAAGGCTAGGGAGTGGGCCCGGAGGATAGCCTCGAGCAGCGCCCCCGCCCCGATTAGGGAGGAGCTGGCCGACCTCGTGGCCCGCGGAGTCGCCTTCCACCACGCCGGCCTCGGGAACGAGCTGAGGAGCCTCGTGGAGGATGCATTCAGAGACGGCGCTCTAGCGGCGATATACGCCACGCCCACACTCGCCGCTGGCGTCAACCTGCCAGCACGGAGGGTAGTCGTGGCTGAGTACCTCCGCTACGAGCACGGGTTCAGGAGGCCGATAAGCGTGGCCGAGTACAAGCAGCTAGCCGGCAGGGCCGGCAGGCCGGGGCTAGACGAGTACGGGGAGGCCGTGATAGTCCCCCAGGGAAGGGACTCCCCCGAGGATCTCCTGGACCGCTATGTCAGGGGGGAGCCGGAGCCCGTTGAGAGCAAGCTCTCCGGCCTAAGGGGGCTCAGGCACGTCATACTGGGCCTCATAGCCTCGGGCGTTGCATCCACGAGGGAGGCCATACTGGGGGTGGCGTCGAGGACCCTCTACGCCAGACAGAGGGGTAGGAGGCTACTGGGGCCCCTGGTCTCCAGCGCTCTGAGCCAACTCGCTGGCTGGGGCCTCGTGGAGCAGGGCCCTGGCGGCTATAGGGCGACGGCCGTGGGGCTCGAGGCGAGCAGGTACTATGTTGACCCGGAGACAGTGAAGATATTCATGGACTCTCTCGAGGAGCTGGGAGGCGAGCCCAGCGACGCCCAGCTCCTCTACATCATAGCAGCATCCCCCGACATGCCCAGGGTAAGCGTCACCCGGCGGGAGGCTGAAGAGCTCCTCGACGAGCTGCTCGACAGGGCCCCCGAGGTCTACGATCTCATAGACTACGTCGGCTGGGACGAGTCGTCAGCGGTGAAGGAGACGCTCATACTCCTAGACTGGATAGAGGAGGTGCCCGAGGACAGGATAGTCTCGAAGTATGACGTGTGGCCTGGCGACCTTTACTCCCTGACAGACACGGGCCGTTGGCTGGCGAGGGCCCTCTCAGCGGTGGCCGAGGCCATGGGGCGCCCCGGGGTGGCGGGCAGGCTGAGGGTGCTGGGCAGCCGCATACGCCACGGCGTCAAGCAGGAGCTACTTGAGCTACTCTCCATACCGGGGATAGGCAGGGTCAGGGCGCGCCGCCTCTACAACGCCGGCTACAGGAGCCTAGCCGACCTGGCGTCGGCCGAGCCCTCCAGGCTCCTCGCGGTACCCGGGATAGGGGCCTCCACGGTGGCGTCGATACTGGAGTTCCTCGGCAGGAGGGAGGA
>JALWEW010000041.1 GCA_027039295.1 Acidilobaceae archaeon | reverse complement strand
GGCTTCCAGGGCCGCGAGTGGTTCAACGCTGGCTCTTGCGATGGGAGCCACCTAATACCGCTGCGGGTAAAGCCTAGGAGGCCCGCGGGTGGCCCGAGAGACCTGAGGAACTGGCTCGGCGGGGCAGCGCTTGATGCCTGACTGCCTCGAAGGCTACATAATAGAGTATAGCAGGCTCGGGGACAGGGTCTTCTTCATGGTTAAAGGGTACGAGCACCCGGAGGGCTACTACATCACAGTACCATACAGAACGGCGCGCTACAGGATAGAGGATCCCTACGAGTGGCTTAGGGGAGCCGCTCCCTGGATGCTCTCGAGGGTTGACTGCATGCCGCGGGAGGTCCCCCTCCTCCCAAGGGCCTCGGCGAGTACGTGCATAGACCCTGCCAGGGCTCTAGAGCTGCGGTGGAGCAGCCTGCCCGCGCAGGCCAAGAGGCTCCTAAATGCCCTGGACTTCGAGTGGGCGGGCTTGACTGGGAGCTGGGCTCTAGGCTTCGAGAGCAGGCAGAGCGATGTAGACCTGCTCCTCTACGGGCCCAGCGTCTACGAGTATGTAGTAGAGGCTTACGAGCGCGGGATTCTAAGGCCCTGTGGCGCTCGAGGCGACAGGCTAGCCGGGCGGGCTGTGGGATTGGAGGACTTGTATAGCGTGAAGCTCGTTGAGGCCTGCACTGGCGGGTTGAGGGTGACACTCAGGATACTCAGGAGCCTCGAGCCCCAGCCCTGCAGGAGGAGGCGTCCTCTCGGCGTGGTCAGGGGGGTGGTGGAGCTAGTTGACGTGGGTGAATCTTATCTGGTGCCGGCTAGGTATAAGGCCATGCTATATAGCGTAGAAGGCGTGGTCCCCGTTATCCTTGAAACCTGGAGGACACGCTACCAGGAACTGCCGCCGGGAACCTACTGGCTCGAGGGTGAAGCCTGGGTTGAAGACGGTGCTATCATCGTGTCGCCGGACCTCGGAGGCGAGCTGGCCCCCGCGGCATGGAGCGATAGTGGTCGACCGCAGCCTTAACGTATACCAGGTTCTAGGCCTCCCGGCACCGCCCGGCTACGTCATGGTAATGCCAAAGTACACGCCGTGCCTGAGGGGACTCTGGAAGATGCCTGGGGGCAGCCTGTGCCGCGTGCTCAGGCGGTATGAGGCGAGTGAGGTGATCGATGCTGCTGAGCGCGTAGGCATGAAAGCCTTCAAGGACCCTCTCTACGGGGCGTCCACACCCATCCTCGGCGGGGAGGAGCTGGTCCTGGCCTGCGATCCGGTCGAGTCGATGAGGCGCATAATAACCCACCCCTCAGGCAACCTGGAATTCATGGTAGTACGCGTCGCATCTCTCCTCAGAGCAGTGGGGGTAAGCGTCGAAGCACTGGGGGTCACGGGCACTCTGGCCATGGGTACGCACGTAGAGGGAGTGAGTGATATAGACTTGGTAGTATATGGCCCGAGGGCCTCCCTGGAGGTGCATGATGCCTTCGCCTCTATAGGCGAGGAGCCGCCTGGAGCTAGACGTGGTGTCGTGAACGGGGTGAGGGTGTGTCCCCCGCTAAGCCTTGGCTGGAGGCGCAGGGTAATAGGTGGGGTGCACGTGTCTTGGGTCGGCGCCCCCGAGGCTGCGGTCTCGCACTGCACTCCCCTGAGGGAGTGGAGGAGGCTGGAGCCCCCGAGGGGGAGGGCTAAGTTGACCCTCAGGATCCCCGAGGGCCAGGTGGGAGCCCTCCTCTACCCGCCGTGCGTTGAGAGTGAGGAGGGCCTTCACATAGTTTCATTCGAGTATAACCTCGGAGCCCTGCTATACGAGGGCGGGCTCATGGAGGTTGAGGGGCTTGCCTCGGGGGAGGCCGTGCTATTGGGTACCCGCGAGTACCCGGGCTCGCTCAGGCTACTTAGCAGCCGCTAGCACGGCTTCCGCCTCGAGGAGGGCCTTCCTCCTCTCCTCTTCATCCTCGCTGAAGCACGCCTCGACGATCTTGGATAGAATCCTGTAGAGGCGGGCTATCTCGAGGCGCTGGCTCTTAACCTGTGCCTCTAGGCTGCTCACATTGGCTCGCAGAGAATCTATAAAGATCTCGTACACCTCCAATATCTCGTCTAGGCCCTCAGCCGCGTGGTGGTGATGATGCTCGTGTGGATGGGTCTCACTCACCTCCTCAACGATCTTCTCGAGATCCTCCCTCTTCTTGGGTAGCGTCATCCTCTTCTTCCTCTTCTTGCGCGTCTTCTCCTCGCTCAATTCTCGACCCTGCCTCGGGCCTGAGTGCGAGGCCTTAAAACGGATAGCCAGTTAGGCATCAGCGGTGCCAGCCGTGATAACGGCTAACATTATAGAGATCGAGGGCCTAGCAATGAATGGGATGCTGAGGAGGGTCTCACTGGTTGATTGCAAGAAGCCGCCCGGGTGGAGGAAGATAGTTGTGGAGACTCTAGATGGCAGGACGCTTGAGACGGCCTGCCTCGAGCCCCCCGCGGCAAAGCGTAACTACGCCGTCATAACACTCTACATGAAGAGGTGGTCAACCCTAATAAATAGAGGCGGTGAGGTGGAAGGTCCGCCTGAGTTCGAGCCGGAGGGGTAGAGCTGTGTTGTGAGGCGCAGAATAATCTCCCCACTAGGGAGAGCCTATGATGAATGGTATTACCACTGAATAAGGGATGAGGGCCCAGTACCCTGAGGCTCCCATTCTCACAGCCCCCGTAGGGTTCTGACAGCGCGGAGTATAGCGCCAGGCCCTTTACCTTGTATAGAAGACCTCCTGCACCATGAAACTGAAGGTTAGTAGAAAAGCTCCGCTAGCGTTTACGCCTTACTCCTCCGGCGGCTAGATGTGTAGGAAGACTCGTGTTGGTATCTTATTCTCCATTAGAACCTCAACTTTAACATCTACAGCGGGCATCTTCTGGAGGGGTTCAAGGCCCTTCTTTATCCTCTCGAGTGTAACAATTCTCTCCTGCAGGCTTCTGGCCGTAGCGACGAGGGCGTCAAGTTCCTGTTTAGGTGTAGGGTTTATAATTACTGTCACAGGGCCTAGCTGGAGCTCTCTGCCCTGCGATCCGCCGCCTCCCTGGCCCTTGGCCAGCTCGGCGAGGAAGCTCTCTACTTTAGCCATGATCTCCGCTTTAGCCTTAGCCGCCTCCAGCCTCCTCAGGAACTCGCCGAGCTGGCTGCGTAGCCTAGAGATCTCGTCGTCGAGGAACTTGTTGAACTCGCTTATGCCATTAAACTGTACAAGCTCAACTGCCGGGGGCATCCTCGAAGCCGCGGGGGCCGATGCCACCTCTAACCACCCTCTATACTTGTGCTTTCAGTCTAGCGGTGACCAGTGACTCCTTAATTTGGGTTTCCAGCCGCCCCCACCCGCGTGGGAGGCCCTCCTTGGGTAGCCCTAGTGCCGCGCTGAGGCTCTCCGAGGCACTGCGTCGGGGACTTCTGGGTATAGTGGTAGACTCGAGACTGGAGGATGCGAGGATAATCGAGCGCGAGCTAGCCGAGCTAGGGTTACTGGGCCTCATAGAGAGGTGGAGCCGCGGCCACCTAACGGTCTTCTACGTCAACCCCAGGAGGCTCAGGTCCACATGCCTCTATGAGAGGTGCGGCTCCAAGCCCAAGACCGAGGTCGACGTCTGCGTGGCCGAGTGCGTGAGGGAGAAGCTTCAAAGCCTCGGCGAGAAGCTGGCGTCTCTAGGCGAGGGTATTGCCTGAAGAGCCCAAGGACAGGGAGGCAGACGCACTGCGGGAGCTACTGCGGAAGTCCACGAGGGAGCCTATCCTCCTAGTGGAGGAGGACGTGGTCTGCCCGGCCTGCGGTAAGCCGAGCCTCCACGTGAGGGAGTACCTCTACGAGGTGCCCTACTTCGGTAAGATAGTGATAGGTGAGGGGAGGTGCAGCAACTGCGGCTACAGGTACAGCGATGTTAGGGTTGCTGAGGCTTCAGAGCCGAAGAAGATAGTTGTGAGGGTAGAGGGTGAGAGGCAGCTCAGGTATCTCCTAGTGAAATCCGCTACAGCAGCGGTCTACATACCGGAGAGAGGCTACGAGATGATCCCGGGCCCCGCTAGCACGGGCTTCATAACGACGGTGGAGGGTATCCTCTACAGGTTCCTCGAGGCGCTGTCCGTAGCCTGCAGGGGCAGGGAGGGGGATCCCGTGTGTAGCGAGAACAGGAGGTGGCTCGAGAGGGCTATAGATGGCCTAGAACGCTTCACACTAGTTATATGCGACTACGAGGGCACAAGTAGGGTTGTGGGGGACGATGTAGTCGAGGAGCCTGTTGATGAGGTTTGTGAGCGGCTTCTAGAAAAGAGCCGGGAGTACATGAGGAGGGCCTAGGCTACTCTACCTTAACCTCCACGCCACCCTCCTCCTTGCGCTCCTTCTTCTTCAGCTTGACCTCCAGGACTCCGTTGCGGTAGCTGGCCTTGGCGCTTGTGGGGTCAACCTTGGCGGGTAGTTCGACCTCCTTGTAGTACTTCTTGCTGTTCTCCGCCTTGATTATGACCCTGTCCTCGGTTGCCCTCACCTTGATCTTATCCTTGTCGACACCAGGCAGCTCGGCTACCACGAGTACCTCGTCATCCTCCTCTATGACATCTATCAGCGGCTCTATTACATCACTTATCTTGGGCCTGCCGGTGGGCGTCCTCCTGATGTTACCGAACTCCTCAACTCTA
>JALWEW010000040.1 GCA_027039295.1 Acidilobaceae archaeon | reverse complement strand
GGGGGAGGTGAAGGGGTGATGGTGTACATCTCTGGAGTGGGGCTGGTCCCTGTAGGCAGGCACTACTCTAAGAGTGTTAGGGATCTCGCGGCCGAGGCGGCCGAGAAGGCCCTCTCTTCGGCGGGCATTGATAGCGTCGACTACGTAATCGTCGCCTCGAGCCTCTCCTACCTCCAGGAGCCCCAGCTAGACCTCGCGAGCTACGTGGCCTCCGACGCGGGCCTCACAACCGCGAGGAGGATGACTGTCGAGACGGGCGAGTCCAGCGGCTTGGCCGCTGTTGAGGCCGCAGTAGCCCTCCTCCGCTCGGGGCTGGCTAAGAAGGTCCTTGTCGTGGGCGTGGACAAGTTGACCGAGCACGTGAGCAGCCTCGCCTACGAGGACCTCCAACTCATCTACGACTCGGAGTCTGAGGCCTTCTACAACATAGGACACGCGAGCGTAGCCGCAATCCAGGCGAGGCTCTACATGGCCAGGTACGGTGTGGGGAGGGACCAGCTGAGCCTTTGGCCTGCTATGATGCATGCCCATGGCAAGGAGAACCCCTACGCAATGCTACGCTTCGCCATCGACCCCTCCAGAGTTGCCAAGGCGCTCCCACTGGCCGAGCCCCTCACACTGCTAGACGCCTACCCCCTGGGCGACGGGGCCGCCGCCGTCGTCCTCATGGCAGACGACCAGCACGGCGATCACATGGCTAGGATAGCCGCCACGGCATCAGTCCCTGGGCTACCAAGCATAGCGTTGAGGGACGACCCCCTGAGGCTTGAGGCTCTGGAGGCTATTGCCAGGCAGCTAGCGCCTCAGCCAGACGCTCTAGACGTTGTAGAACTCCACGATCCCTTCAGCATCTACGGCCTCCTGAGCCTGGAGGCCCTGGGCCTCGCCCCTCCAGGCAAGGCCGCGGAGGCGATAGCAGAGGGCAAGTTCACCGTTGGCGGAGAGGGACCCCTGGTTAACCCGAGCGGCGGGCTCAAGGCGAGGGGCCACCCTGTAGGCGCGACCGACGTCTACAAGGTCGCCGAGGTAGCCCTCCAGCTTGCGGGAGAGTTCCCCGGTGTAAGGGTCGAGGGGGCCCGGAGGGGCCTAGTGGTCTCCTTCAACGGCCCCGGCTCCCAGGCCCGGGGCCTCCTTCTAGAGTCGCCCTAGGGGGTGAGGTGGCGTGCCCCTAAGCATGTGGTGGAGGAAGAGGATCCCCAGGTACAGGCTAGTCGGGGCCAGGTGCCTGGAGTGTGGTAGGATACACTATCCTCCTAGGCCCGCATGCCCCTACTGTGGTAGCAGGAAGCTAGAGGAGGTCCCGTTGCCGCGTAGGGGGACCCTCGAGTCCTATACGGTTGTCTATAGTGTTCCCGGCGACAGCAGGCTAAACGCCCCCATACTGGTTGGCCTCGTTAGGCTAGATAACGGTGTGAGGATCCTGGCCGAGTTGACCGACGCTGACCCAGAGAGTCTCAAGGAGGGCATGCCGGTGGAGGCTGTTGTTAGGAGGGTGCGCGAAGACG
>JALWEW010000039.1 GCA_027039295.1 Acidilobaceae archaeon | reverse complement strand
GGGTGGGGCCTACTGGTTACCCCTGAGGTGTGGGTGGGTGGCTGGGCTAGCGAGGTACATAGCGATCAGGGCCCTCCTGATAATACCGACGATACTAATACTCTACACAGTCGTATTCATAATACTCAGGGTGATCCCGGGTAACCCCGTTGAGGCCGTGCTCGGGACCCACTACGTCCCACCGGAGGTTATCAAGGAGGAGATGCACAGGCTCGGCCTCGACAAGCCCCTCTACGTCCAGTACTTCGATTACCTCTGGAGGGTCCTCCACGGCGACTTCGGGGAGAGCATGGTTGTCCGGGGCAGGCCCATAGCGGCCGACCTCAAGTACAGGATCCCAGCCACGATAGAGCTGATCACGGCCGGCTTCCTGGTGAGCGTCCTCCTGGGCATAGGCACTGGCACCCTAGCGGCGGTGAAGAGGGGCTCCAGGCTCGACTACGCCATGAGGATCTACGGCATAGCAACCTACACCCTCTTCATACCCTGGGTCGGCACGCTCCTCATACTGCTATTCTCGGTGCATCTCCACTGGTTACCCGCCGGGGGGAGGTTGAGCGCCTCCGTAAGCCTCCACAGGATAACTGGGATCTACACGCTCGACGCCCTCGTAACGGGTAACTGGGCCGCCTTCGTTGACGCCCTGAAGCACCTCGTGCTCCCAGCCTTCACCCTAGGCCTAGTGCTAAGCGGGCCCTACACGAGGCTCGTGAGGACTAACCTATCAGACGTCCTGCAGTCAGACTTCATCAGGATGTACAGGTCCCGGGGGCTTCCGGAGGGGAAGGTGCTGCGCTACGCCCTCAGGAACGCCCTCATACCGGTAGTCACGTACATGGGGCTCCAGATAGCGATACTCATGGGCGGGGCCGTCCTAACTGAGACCACCTTCTCATGGCCGGGCCTGGGGAGCTACCTCTACCAGAGGATAAGCATGAGGGACTACATGGCTATCCAGGGCACTATAGTGGTCTTCGCATTCATCGTAGGCATAGTGAGCCTCCTAGTAGACATCACCTACGCACTCATCGACCCCAGGATAAGGTACTAGGAGCGTGGGAGCCATGGCGGGCGAGTCGAGGAGGGCCAGGATCCTCGCGGGCCTCGCAGCCCCCTTCCAGGGGCCGGGGCGGGGCCTCTTCACGGCGGGCTTCATCATAGTCATGGTATTCGTGGTTATGGCGGTATTCGCGCCCTGGATAGCCCCCTACGGCCCCACCGAGAGGAGCGTGCCCCTCAAGCTTGCCGCGGAGCCCCAGCCCCCCAGCTGGGGGCACCCCATGGGCACCTTCCAGCTCGGCTACGACGTCTTCTCCAGGATAGTCTGGGGCGCCCGCGTTGTCCTATACGTGGTCGCGCTCTCAGCCATACTATCAATGATCATAGGCGTCCCACTCGGCCTCGTCTCGGGCTACTACGGGGGCGCCCTCGACAGGGCCCTAAGCATGGTCATGGATAGCATATACGCCTTCCCCGGCATAGTCCTAGCCATAGCAGTGGCGAGCGTG
>JALWEW010000038.1 GCA_027039295.1 Acidilobaceae archaeon | reverse complement strand
CTCCCCCCCTATGACCCTACTCTGGATGAGCATGACGAGCTTCACCCCCCACACGCCCTGGTCGTGGAGCTTCGACATAGCCACCAAGTTGCTGTAGACCACGTCGCCAGCCCTCAGGTGCAGCTCGGATAGGAAGCCCTCAACCTCATCTATAACTACGGCGATGTTAGCGCCTCTCAGCACGTCTTTCTGAGCCCTCCTCAGGAACTCCGCCAGCGCCTCCACTCCCACGCCCCTCCCCAGGCCCCCGGCTAGGCCGGTGTCATCCAGGAGCGCGGCTATCCCCTCGGCCTCCCCCCTGGTTAGGGTAGTATAGCACGAGGCGTCCCCCTCGGCCGTGCACCTCTCATACCTCCTCGAGGCATAGTTGAGGGCGCTTAGGAGGAGGCCGCCGCACATTATGTTCCTGGAATCCCTCGCGAGCCTATCAAAGTACTCATCCCTGCCCACGAGTTCTCTCGCTCGCAGAACCACAACCCTGGTGTCGTCGACGGGGTGGACGCCGAGCCTAGAGTCGTGGTAGCTCTTGAGCGCTATGCCAAAGGTCTTCCCGCTACCGAAGGGAGCGTTAACCGCTACACCCTGGATCTCCCTCTCACCGAGAGAGCCCACGTAGTAGCCGGTCCTGACGATCAGGGGCTCGACCGAAGGCCTCTTCCTCAACGCCTCCCTACGCGCACCCCCCAAGAGAGACGCTACATCACCCATTCTCCCAGCCCCAATTACACTCCCCTCTTTCCTACACTTTTAAGTTTTTCCCAGACTACCAATAACAACCAAAATCTCTCTTCCACCCGTTTTCCCGGAAATACCTCTACCTTCCAAGAGGCCCTTAAGTCCTTCCCAAAGCAGGGTAGGAGAGTCCACCAGCGCCCCCAACACAAGCGGCTACCAGTGACCCGCGGGTCCGCTCGACGTAAGGTGGGTACTCGGCTCCACAGCCCGTGGGGGTCTCCATCGAGGAGCCAGGGCCAACGCTAACCGGGAGGACCGACGAGGAGATACAGGCGCTGCCGCCCAGCGAGCTGGCCGCCGAGAGAGGAGTACGTGACCACCCGCGCCCTGGCTAGCTGGCTATCGCGTCGAAGCCAGCTTGGGGGCCCAGCTGTTCAATCGTGTCCGGGAGGCGCTGGTTTCGTGTAGTGGTATCATCGGGTCAGCCGTGTTTCCTAGTGAAATCCTCCTCGTAGATTACGTTGGCCGCGTCTTCCCCTGCCTCCTCTAGGAATCTTTATGGGACTCAGATCCCTCGTTAGGAATGCTAGACCCCGAGTCTTCAATGTTGTAGAGGAGGTCTATAACGTCTTTGAACCCCATCCTGCATAGCTCTAGGGCCCTCATGTACTCTGCTGGTGTTAGGTGGGTTGCCCTGAAGGCTTCCCTGATGGATGCCAGCCCGGGGCCTCACCCTCCCCCGGGTCGTACCCTATCCTGGAGAGCTTGCCTAGTATCTCGGGCCGCTATTCTACCTGGTACACCATGATCCCGTTATCCTCCTCTACCCATCCAACCTAAGCGGGGACGCCCTCGCCTCCGCGGTGTGCTGCCTCAAACGCCACTACAGAGGACGCACACGCGCCACAGTAACTAGCGTGGCGATCGAGGTGGCGGCACACCACGGCAACGCATTCACACCCGAACTAGGGGGCATAGTCCCTAGGATACTATTCTTCCCGCGCTGCAACAGCAAGAGCAGACACGTCTCCCCTACGATACGAAATAGATTCGAGTACTGGCGGCGCTTCAGGGGCCTCGACGCATGCACCAGGATATACTCGGGGCACACGCACGGCTTAGAGGCATGGATAATCTCATGATGGATCTGTTGGCTCGTGTTAAGTTAGTTTAGCACTATCGGAGATCCTCTAGGACTTATGGGTTGAGATGCGGGTACCAGCTAGTACTCAGGGCTCGTGGGTATGTTATGGGTAGTGGAAGTTCGTCTCTGCCTCCCTTAGCGGGGGGCACTTCTTGTCCTTCTCGCTGAGTATAGCACTTCCGGGGAGGGGCCATTGTATGCCTAGTTCCGGGTCGTCCCATCTTATGCACCTCTCATGCTCGGGGCTGTACTCCTTAGTCACCAGGTAGAGGAGTAGAGTGTCGTCCTCTAGTGCCTGAAAGCCATGCGCGAAGCCGGGTGGTATCCAGAGGAGTCTGGGGTTGTCCTCTGAGAGCTCGACCGCTACATGCCTGCCGTACCAGGGGCTCCCCCTCCTAATGTCGACCGCCACGTCTATTATCCTGCCCCTGAGTACGGTGATGAGCTTGCCCTGCTCCATGGGCCTCAGCTGGTAGTGAAGCCCCCTGACCACGCCCTTCTTGGACTTGCTGATGTTGGCTTGGACGAAGTCGTAGGGTATCCCCTCGGAGAGGAATGGGGTTCTCTTGTAGAGCTCCGCGAAGAAGCCCCTCTCATCCGGGAAGACTACGGGCTCGACGAGGATCACATCTGGTATCTCCAGCCTCTCGAACCTCTTGAAGGGCATGGCTACCGCCCCGAGGGGCTAGTTAGATCTCGACTGAGCTATAGTCTGAGAGGGCGGCTTGTAGGGTCCCGTAGAGCTCGCGCTTGCACGTGATCCTCGCTCTCCTCCCGATGACGCTGTCCACTAGCCTCAGCGAGTTGATGTCGACTAGTGACTCCTCTAATAAGAGGCTTCGAGTGACCGTGCCGCTTGCCACGTGCGAGGCAGGCTCTAGGGATACATAGTGTTCCACTTTAGCCTTAGGGCCCACGTGGGAGCCGCGGCCTATATAGGCTGGCCCGTAGACTGTGCCCTCCACAACCGCGCCCTCCTCGACGACGACTCTCCCATAGACCTCCCCCTCGACGGACCCCTCGAGCCGGGGCTCTACCTCGTCTAGGAGGAGGTAGAGTGCCTCAAGCAGCCCCTGCGGGGTGCCAACGTCCTTCCACCACCCCGATACTGTCTCGTAGCCTACATTGTAGCCGTGGTCTATGAACCACTGTATGAGCTCCGTGATCTCGTACTCGCCCCTCCTCGAGGGTTTCAGGGTTGAAAATGCCTCTTCTACAAGGTCTGGATCGCGGAAGAAGTACACACCTATTACCGCAAGATCCGATATGGGCTCCCTTGGCTTCTCAACAAGTCTAACTATCCTTCCATCTCTTATCACCGCTACGCCGAACCTCGAGGGATCCCTCACCCGAGCCAGAAGTATGTAGACATCATACCCTCCCTCAAGGAATCGGCTAAGGTACCTCACTATGCCCCCCTTGAGGATGTTGTCACCGAGGTAAACCACGAAAGGACCGGTAATGCCAGCCTCCACTATCGCTAAGTGTACGGCGTGGGCTATGCCAAGTCTCCTCTCTTGGACGATGTAATTGAACCTAGCACCGAACCTGGAGCCGTCTCCTAGGGCATCCCGTATGAGGTGTCCGAGATACCCGACAACAACCGTAATATTGTTTACGCCAGCCTCCACAAGATGGCTTATGGGATACCCTATCATTGGCTTACCCAGGAGAGATATGAGATGCTTGGGAGCTGCCAGCGTGAGAGGTCTAAGCCTAGTACCCTCCCCGGCAGCTGGTATAATACCTGATACACTAGACATCCCGCACCACCCACCGCCTCCTTGAAGCCTGCGTGGAAGTGACTATAATGTGAAGAGCACCGCTCCAAGCCCCAGTAACCGCTCGCAAGACCCCCTCCTAAACTATACGCGGTATCGCTTGCCGTAATAAGATTCTGAAGACGAAAAGCGATTCATGGATGCGGAGAGCGTTGCTTCGTGATTTAGAATATATTTATTTATATTATAAACCTTAGTGCCCGGCCATACCCTTAGCGGCGTTACCACTCAGAGGCTCTACTATCTCTTATCGAGAGGAGCCTTCAGATCTTAGGCACCAGGGTATCACTTGTAGTACAGTAGTTGCGATGCTTAAACCAACCAGCTCGTCTGCGGCCGTGCATGCTCTCCAAGGCTCTGCGGCGCTGGAGTAGTTAATGAACTAGTGCTTCACGCACCCTCTAGGAATAGCCACGTCGCTACATTATGTGGTATTTAACGAGACCCAGAACTCTATCTCTAATTTTACATTGAAGAACAGTTAGTCCTAGTAAAGGGCTGGCTATACCTGAATGTGAGCTGAGGATTCATTTTAATGAGGTGCCTCTCCAAAAGCCTTCGTGCGACAATAGAGAGGACCATAACCCATGGGGGATACCTTGGTATGGGGGCCCTATAGAGATCTATCCTCTCCCTCTTCCTAGCTGCTATTCTCAGCCCGTTTATGAAGCCTTTGATAGGCGACTGTCCTTGGGAGGCCCCACCTGTAGCAAGTGAGATTATAGATGACCTAAGAGCATAGAGCAGTATTAGTATCCTATTAAGCCCCTTGAACCTGCTGTTAGCAGCCTCGTTGAGTGCTATCATGCTGAGTACACTATGGTATAGCCTCCTAAACGTGTATCTACCGAAAGTAGCGTTGCCAACGTGTATGGCCGTTACGTATGGGATAACGACTACCTTATATCCACTTTGCCAGAGCCTAAGGCCAAGTACATTATCGTCGTGATAAGCGAAGAACTCCCAGTCGAAGAGTCTATCGATTAGGCCTGCTCTATGGAGCGCCTTAACCCTGTAAATGCTGTAAGCACCAGAGGCATACGTTGCATAGAAGGGCCTCTTCACCTTAGAGGCCTGGCATCCGGAGTAGGCGTGGAGGGAGGCTATGAACTCTGTTATATATGCTCCCGCACTATCAACGCTGAGGCCTGGGCGGAGTATCACGCCCTGAGCGGCACCGAGCGAGTGATCTCTCTCCATGAACTCGACCATTATTCGCAGGCTGTCCCGAAGCGCTATAGCATCATTATTAAGTAGTACAACGTATTTACTCCTGCTACTTATGAATCTATAAGCGAGGTTATTCCCTCCAACGAAACCGTAGTTCTTACTAAGTCGGAGCCGCTTAACCCTAACTCCCCTTCTAACCCCTAGTTCCTCTAGCCACTTGTTGATTAGCTCCCAACTACCGTCGGTTGATGCGTTATCGACTATTATGACCTCGTAACAGGGATAATCTAGTCGTAAAACACTTCTAAGGGACATCTTTACGATACCTCTAATATTATAACTGTTATAGTTGAGCCATATGATAGAAGCGTAAGGCGCCCTGCACGCCAATTGCTACCCCACCCTCATGATGCTGCGTCCACTCTTTAACCCGCATCCTCTATATTTTGTACATCGACGCGTTACACTTGATGAGTACCCGTAGCTAGCTCTCGCGGAAAAGCCCGCATAGCTTCCAGAGCGCGAATATTCTCTATTAACGGTAGCGCTTGGTAGTCCAGGTCCGAGCGGACTGCTGGAGGGGGTGGATACCCCCTCTCTATGATACTAAATAGCATCCGCTAGGGCTACTTTTATCCCCAGTTCTGCTAAGCTCCGTTCTAGGGCGAGGTGCGATAAGGGGCTTTGAGCGGGAGCGGCTTCGGGGAGAGCTTCAGGGATCTCACTGTTGTTATCCCTACGCTCAATGAAGCCGAGGCTATTGGGCTAGTTATAGATGAAATTACTAGTGTTGGCGTGCCGCGCGATAGAATACTCGTCGTTGATGGTCATAGTAATGATGGAACCGATGAGATAGCGCAGAGTAAGGGCGTCAGAGTGATCTACCAGAAGGGCAGGGGTAAAGCCGACGCTATAAGAACCGCCCTCGAGGCTGTTGATTCTGAGTATATTCTGCTGATGGATGGAGACTGGACCTACCCGGCTCGCTACATCCCGGTGCTCTACGAGAAGGCGAGGAATGAGGGGTTAGACCTCGTGATCGGCGCTAGAAAGTGGGGAGAGGGTAGCCAGGGACTCCTCTTCAGGTTCGGCAACCGGGTGCTCACGTGGTTCTTCAACCTCATATTCGGCACGAGACTCCGCGACGTGCTTAGCGGTATGTACATCGTCAGGAGGGAGGCATTGAGGGGCATGAGCTTCAATTCCAAGAGCTTCGGGATAGAGAGCGAGATAGCGGCCCACGTGGCCTCCACGACCGGCAGGGTTGGGGAGGTCGAGATCGAGTACAGGAGAAGGCTTGGGAGGAAGAAGCTCGGGGTGCGCCATGGCTTCAGGATAGCTTGGGACATGATAAGACTGTCTTGGAGTTACAATCCGGCCTTCCTATTCTTCCTCCTCGGCGGGATCCTCCTGTTACTCCCGGGCCTGACGCTCGGGGGCTACACGCTCTACCGCTACTACGTTCATGGAGTCAAGCACTACGTTAAGGGCGTCGTGGCGGTGGTGCTGACCGCCACGGGCATAGTGGCGCTGCTCCAAGCACTCCAGTCACTCTTCATGAAGAGGATGGAGTTCAGAATAAGGGCCCTCCTCGAGCCTCTAACTAGGGGCTACCCTACCTCTAAGCCTACGGGTAAAGAGGGGGGAAGCCATAGCAGCCGCGGAGAAGGCGAGCGACGCTGCTAGGGGCGCCCTGACGAGCCGGAAGGCTTTCCCGGGCTCGGTGGAGCCCTGCTGGAGCAGCCTGGAGAGGAGATCCCCCAAGACAGATGCCTTATAGTAGGGATCGCTAGCCCTCGTAGGTGTGAATAGTGATACCTTCACGTAGAGTTTCCCCGCGTTGGTCTTAATGGGTACTATAGTATAGGCGAGTAGCAGGGTCCGGCCAGTCCTTGAGGCTAGGATGTAGTCCACGGTCAGGTTACCCTCTGAGACGCTCCAGTGCTCGAGGATCCTGTAGCCCTGGGCTGGCAGGCACACATACCAAGAGTGAAACCTCGCCGGGGACTCGGCCACCTCCACATAGCCCATGGCCTTCACGCCATGGTAGGAGACCGATACGTATTCGAGCCTCAGGGCCCCGAGGGCCTCCCCGACGAGGGGCTGGGGAACCTCGAAGGATAACCTGGCTCCCGTGGAGTTGAATACCATCGCTCCGGGGGCCTCGAGCAGTCTCGCAGCACTCACATACGGCGGCGCAGCGCCGCCTAAGTGCCACGTGGAGCCTAGGGCTCCAGCGACGAAACCTAGATACGCCAAGCCCAGGGCCGCAACTGCTGCGACGAGCACCGGGTAACCCTTGGGGCCCCGCCTGCCTGTGCTTGGCGCACGGGCGAGCAGGGCCTCTAGCGGGCTCCGGGAGGATACCCTATCGGCTAGGTACAGCTCTAGGAGGGATGCAGCCGCCACGTAGGCTATGGGGAGCCCTGAATGCGCTATCTCCCAGTAGAGCCCCGAATAGCCTTCCGCCGCCAGCCTGGCTAGGACGGCTATCCTAACGGCATCCCCCACGAGCACCGTAGCGGCCCCGGCGAGAAGCCCTACGAGCACCCCGGCGATCCTCAGAGGCCTTGGGGAGGGCTTCGACGCCGCTAGGTAGGCCGCTGCGGGGAGGAGGGCGAGCACCACTAGGAGGCTGGAGACTCCGCCGCATAGGGGCGAGATCTCCACGCTCGCCGGGGGCCCGCTCGGCCTTGGGAGGACTATGGCTAGGTACGCCCCCCGGCTCACAAGGCGGCCCCCCGCGAGGAGGGCCGCGATAGGGGCTGTGACCTGGGTTATGCGTGATGTCATCCAGTTAATGATGTGCGCGGGAAGGGGAGCGAGGGCCATTAGGAGGAGGAGGGAGGCCGCCAAGCGACCCCCTGATAGCGTGCCGCTCGCCGCGAGGAGACTCCAGGCTAGGAGGGCCAGCGAGAGCATCCTCAATCCCACCGATTCCCCACCGAAAAGCTGGGCCGCCCCATAGAGGCCCGCCGCAGCCGAGACGCCCGCGAGAGCCTGGAGGCCCGACTCGAGGGGCCCCTGGCCTCCCCCAGTGCTGGTGAGCCTGTAGAGCAAGTAGGGGGTCGCCGCCAGGAGGACCAGCAGATAGGAGTAGTCGCTGACTTGGAGCAGCTCCGCGTAAGCCCTAAGGGCGCCTCCATAGTAGAGTGGAGCCGCAACCCCTACGGCGGTCGCAGCCAGCCAAACGGCCGCCCGGCCCCCGCCCCTGCCGTTAGCTGCCACTGGCCTCCACCCTCGTGAGCAGATACTTCCTGTAGGCAGCCACTAGCAGGAGG
The DNA here is from genome assembly GCA_027039295.1 of Acidilobaceae archaeon. Taxonomy (GTDB): domain Archaea; phylum Thermoproteota; class Thermoprotei_A; order Sulfolobales; family Acidilobaceae; genus Calypsonella. The sequence goes on along the minus strand of JALWEW010000038.1, from coordinate 6,724 downwards.
GCAGTAGTGTAGGCTGCTAGGCTCGCTGCTATCGGCTTAAGGCGTATGCCCCACGGGCTGTAGTTGAGGGCCAGCCCTATGAGGGGCACTATGGCGAGGGAGAGGCCTAGGCTTAGGGCCAGCCTCTCGAGGGGGCTCAGGTCGCCCTCGCCGGGGTAGAGTGCCTCCAGGGTCGCGTAGCCGGGGAGGAAGAGCACGAATATGGAGCCCACCACGTACCTCGTGGCCCTCACCGCAGCGCTGGCCTCGGAAGCCCCAAGGAGGGCTAGGGTCAGAGCTACGAGGGCCAGGCTGGTCCAGAGCCACATGGCGTAGGCGGGCCTTGATATGTACTCCTCGAAGGCCCGCGGGGGCTCTGGGTCGACGAGCCTGATCTCCCCGCGGGCCTCCATCTCGTAGGCCCTCCTGGCGCCCCTGTAGCCTCCTCCGAGCCTCTCAACTAGCTCCTCCAGGGTCTCCGCCATGCCCCTCACCCCCCGGCGCCTGGTAGGACCTGGAGCCTCGCGTGGAGGTGTACCCAGCGGCCCGTGTAGGTCCAGTTGCCCGTCTCGGGGTTGAGGGTCCAGAGCTCAAACACGAGTGTCACGTTGCCCCCCACGAGGCTGGGCGGCGCCTCTATGGGGACCCTGACGTGTATGAGGGCTGACTGGTTGTGGTAGAGGGCCCTCGTGTACTCCGCCAGCACGGGCGCTGGCGATGGTGTTGTGTTGGTGGGCATCTCGGTGGTGTTAGCCACTATCTTGAAGCGGACCTGCATCACGAGCGGCTCCCCCTCGTAGTTGAATAGGTATATGCATAGGGGGAGCCGCTCACCGAGGAAGACGACTTGGGGGTACTCGCCTATCTTGCAGTGCTCGTTTAGGAGGCCTATGGCCGTGAAGCCCTCTGCTACCACCCCGAGGCTCCTGTAGCCCTCGAACCTCGGCGGCGTGGCCGAGGCGTTGTAGACTGCAACGTAGTCCTGGCGGGCGACCGTGGCCGCCGCCAGCACGGAGCCCACCACCACCAAGGCCATGATGACTGCGAACACCTCCTCGTCCAGGAGCCTCATCTCTCCACCACCCACCTCCTCCGAGCCCTGTACCATGCGGTGATGTAGACCCTGGGCAGCAGCACGTAGGTCAGGGGCGCGATGCTGAGGAACACGGCTGCCACGCCGTACTTGTAGAGTGCAACCCTGAGGCGCGCTTGGCCCTCTACACTCCTCAGGGCTTCGGCCTCGGCTATGACGCTCTGGACCTGCTCGATAGCCGCGGTTCTGTTACCCTCATCCCAGAGCACTAGGGCCCTGTCCAGCCTCATCGTTAGCTCTGTGGTGTCAACGTGATTCCTGTGGAGCTCTAGTATGAGGCCATAGGCCTCTCTCACATGGGCCCAGAAGCCCCCACTACCGCCTGGGGGGGCTTGGGCTGATGCTGTCAGCTGTGCAATGGCGATCACGGCGAGCACTGCTGCAACTAGAGGGAGTCGGGTGACCTGGATCCTCCTAGGCATGGCCGCCATGCACCCCCGTTGCCGGGGCTTGGATGGAGATCCTCGGCGCCTCCGCGTAGCCTACGAGGCTCAGCACTCTAGCAGTTACGGCCGCCCACACGCCCGCTGGGGGCGCGTGTATAAGCGTGAAATATGCTGGCGGCGCTGGCCCGGCCTTGCGTATGGCTACTGCTAGTTGCTGGGCCCTCCAAGCATTGTAGACTGCTACCACGGCGTGGGGCCCCCTCGAGCCTATGCTCGAGGCCGTAGCCTTGAGGGCCTCGCTTGGCCTAGCAGGGGCTCTGTACCTGTAGGGGACCGAGAGCCTCCAAATCTTCGTTGCCTCTGCTAGGGCCGCTAGAAGCCCCTGAGGCGGGCCTTGTAGGACGAGATAGTCCCTGCCCCTCACCAGCGCCAGTGTGGTCCAAGCCTTGTACTTACTCGCCTCTAGAATAGAGAGAGCCCTGTAGAGGACAGCGTCTAGGTCGTCGGGCTTACTAGCCTCCACGTTAACAATAACCACATCTACACTCGCGCCCCCAGAGCCAGCAGCGCCCCCTCCTCTGGGGCCTCCTCCGTGCTCCCTGTTCCACTCCTTCACTACAAGCTCCTGTTTCTCAATGCTCTTCTTCCAGTGTATGTCAGCGATCCTATCGCCGGCAACGAAGGGCCTCGGGCCGAGGTACTCGCTCCTCCCGCCTGGCATCTGGGAAGAGTCGCCCACGAGCGCTAGGATGGTCTCGAGGAGGCCCCTAGGAGCTACTGACCTCCAAGCCTCGCCGCTGGACCCGATTTCTCCCAGGCCGGAGCCAGCGCCTGCCCCATAGCCTTGGGCTAGGGCGCCGGGTGACTCTCGCACGGCAGGGCCTCTCCTTCCAGCGGCTGCCAGTGCTCTGGGGCGCTCTAGCTTGGCGGCGGCCACCCTCACTGCCCTCAGGTGCTCTTCCGCGCCGCCGGCTCCCGCGAGGATCCCAGCCACCTTGCTCCTCAGGGCCTCGAGGACCGGTATCGCCATGATCTCAAAGGTCTCTGTAAATGTCCTCCGCGCAAGGCCTAGCGGGTCACCGAGGGCTACCTCGAGCCTGATCCTGTGGAGGCCCGTTGAGTCTAATGGGTACTCGTACTCGAGCGCCTCGCCGGGGGCTACTACGGCGATCCTCGGGCCCCTAGGGCCCCAGATTTCTAGGGCCGCGTGCGTGGGGCCCTCAAGCCTGAGGATAACCGAAACGCTAGAGCCCAGGGGGGCCTCGCTGGGAGGAGGCTGTACCTCGACGTGGTAAGCTCTCAGGGCCAGATACCCTGCTGCACCTAGAGTCGCCGAGGCTATTGCAGCGAAGGCTAACCTCGTTGCTAGTAGAGGCTCGAGAAGTATCAGGGGGGCTAGGTAGGCCTGGAGCACTAGGGAGCTATAGCTTGTGGGCCCCAGAACCCACGCGCCCCCGCCCCCAGGGCCGCTATAGACGGCGGCTAACACGGCGGCTAGGTAGAGCATCCAGCCTCCTGGCACCTCCCCCGAGGCCTCTAAGGCCGCTGCCACAAGGAGCGATGCTGCCAGCCACCGAGCGCGAGGGACCGAGGCTAGCGCGGCAGCGACTAGAGCCGTAGCGCCTACGAGTGTTTTACCTGTCAGTAGCGCCGCTATCGCCAGAGCAGCCGCCGTGCCCGCTAGTGCTGGGGGCGACGCCGTGGGCCTCGAGCCCGCCAGGTAGGCCCCCGCTAGGGAGGCCGCCACGCCTATAGCGATGGCTCCGGCCAGAGGTGGGGGTAGGCTCTTCGGGCTCCGGGCTAGGGAGGCCTTGAGCTTGTCGAGGCCTGTGAGGCTGAGGGCGCCCGTGTAGTATAGGGTGGGGCCCCCGGGGAGGGCTCCTAGGAGCGCCGTGAGGCCCGTTGAGTAGTTGTTCCACGCCGCCTCGAGGCTGGGTATTAGCACTATGGTGGAGTTGCCCCTCCTCCAGAGCGCCACCACCGCGTAGGATCCCACCCTATCTGCCATGCTCAGGTGCCAGTTGTGGTCTAGGTCGGCGTAGGCGTAGGGGCTAGTGTAGCCAGCAGCCTGTGGGGGGGTTGTGTAGAGTGTCAGGCGTGGCTTGGGTATCGCCACGTGGAGGGTCTCGTTGAGCCAGGGGATGCTTAGTGTGGCGTTGACGATCCAAGGCTCGCCTGCGGCGCTGACCTCATCTATGATTGTGGCGTTCTCGACTGCAACGCCTAGGCCTAGGGGTTCGAGGAGGCTTGTAGAGTAGCCCCTAGAGTCTAGGACCACTATCGTTGAGCCGCAAGATGCAAGGGCCTCGAGCTGCCTTGCTAGGCTCTCGCTAGGCGGCTCTTCTAGTGGCACGATTACCTTGGAGCCGCATGGCACTCCGGCTAGGCTCTGGGTTGGAGTTGCGTTTAGCCTCGATGCCCCGCGGGGCCCGGCGTTCCAGGGTGAGAGGGGCGTGCTTGTGGGGATCCAGGCTAGGGCCGCGACGACAGCTATCATCGATAGGAGCGCCGCGACGACAGCAGCGCTGGCCCTCGCCGCCACGCCTTCACACCCCCAGCTCCCTGGCCGCTTCGGCGGCCCGGCGGTCCGGCGGCTCGTGGTTGGAGTAGAGGTACTCCTCGTATGCTAGGAGGAACCTCTGGAGTGCCCCCGCCAGCCTCCCCAGGAGGGCCTTGGCCCTCGAGTAGTACTCCCTCAGCGTCTCGGGGGGCCTGGGGGGCTCCACTATGGGTGAGAGCCTCTCCACCACCCTCCTGTAGAGCGCTACCAGCGGGTCGCGGGACCCGGAGGTCCAGGTGGCCGCCCTCTCGAGCCACTCTGAGGCGCTGGCGGCTAGGGGGGCTAGGAGTAGCAGGGCCAGGACCGCTAGGGGGTCTATAGTGTAGACTACAGCCTCGGCCTCAGCGTAGCCCCTAGGCGGGTTGCCCTGGTAGTACCTAACAACGACCCTGTGAGCACCGCCTATCACGCCCCCGCTTATCGGGGCTTCAATAACCGCCTTACCATTCTCGATTTTTGGAGCCCCCCTCCAGATTGTGTGCCCGTCGAGTACCACTATAACCTCGGATTCCCCCTCTTCTCCCGCGTTGCCGCTGAGCCCTGTTATCGTTATGACCAGCCTGAATGGGGGGCCGATGAGGGCCCTGGGTACTCCGATCACGACTGGGAGCCTCTTGGGGAGTACGGCGAGGCCGCTGGAGTAGGAGGCTCCGGCGTAGGGGCCTGCAGGGTATATCTTAAATACGGCAGTGTAGAAGCCCGCTGGCAGCCCTGCGGTGGGTAGCACGAGCCTGTTAGGGCCGGGCGAGATGGTCTCGTTTACAGCGTAGAGGAGGGTGCCATTGGGGGCGTAGATGGATACCTCCACCAGCGTGGCCTCGCCGAGGACCATGGTTGCGTTGACCGTGACATTACTACCGGGGTCAACGCGGGCTGGCACCTCGAAGTAGATCCTCGGTCTGAGGTAGTCCACCTCGACCGAGGCGTAACCCGCCGCCACCAGGCCCTCCACGGCGTGGAGTGGGGCGGCGTAGACCTCAATCAAGGCCTCATGCGGTCCCGGGCCCACCCCGGCTTCCGGGGCCGTGGGGGCCCTGAGGGTAAGCTCTACCTCCCCCCCGGGGGCGGCGCAGGGCGCTGTGGCCTTGTAGGAGTACGCGCCGAGCGACAGGGTAGCCCTGACCTCTAGGCAGCTGGCGGGCAGAGGTGGCAGTGTGAGGTGTATGGTGAAGTTCGAGCCCGGCTCGACGCGCTTGGGCGCCTCGACCCCGATTGAGGGGCTCCCTGGGGCTTTGGAGAGTATAACTGCCCTGAGCCTTGAGAGGGCCTCGGGCTCCACGGCCTTGAGGTCGAGCTGTAGGCTCCTCCTGAGGGCTGGGTCGGCCACGCTACCCAGGAGCTTGGAGGAGTAGCTATTCAGGAGGCTCTTCAGGTCTAGGTAGTCCCTATAGAGCTGGTAGACGCTGACGCTTCCGTTACCCGTGAGGGCCCCGGTGAGGCTGAGGATCAGCCCCCAGACCCTCTCATGGAGGTGCTCGAGGCCCTCGGTGACCCTGACGTGGAGGGCCTCCGTGGCCAGGGTGTGGGCCCCGGCGTAGTCGCCGGATGCCACCTGCCTGAGGGCGTCTAGGAGCATAAGGGCTAGGGGCCCCCCGTCGAAGCCCCCGCGCTGGGGCTGCGCTGGGCGCGCTGCGAGGGCGGCATGGGGGGCGAGCGCAACAGCTACTATTGCCACCACGATAGCCGCTCCTAGGCCCCTCAACCCCTGAGCACCTCGTAGACCCTGAGGGCTACTACCACCGTGAACCCTGCGAGGAGGGTGGCGTCGAGGGGGGCCAGGCGGGCCCTCTCCCTCAGGCCCGGCGCTACCGTTGTTACTATGAAGTGGATCAGCACGGCCATGGAGTAGTAGGCGCCCAGCCTGGACTCGCCGGCCATCGCTAGGAGCGCCGCCGCGACCGCCTGGACGGCGGCGTACGTTACTATCCAGGCCGTGATCCCCCTCAACTCCTTGCCACCTCGTATACCGCCCTGTACCCCCTCGAGTCCGGGTCGGCCTCCTCACCAGCTAGCCTGACCTCCTCGCCCAGCCCTGCAGCGACGGCAGCCGCCACCAGGATCCTCACGGGGGCTACGGGGCCTAGGTGCCAGGCGTAGACCTCGGGCCTCACACCCGAGAGCCTAGCCTCCACTGTGGAGCCCACCCGCCTCACGGAGGCCGAGTCGGAGGGCACCAAGAGGCCCAAGAGCCCCCCGGGATCCCCGGGGGTCCCCGGGGGCAGGGGGATCCTGAGGGCTACGTATGGCCTATCCTCCCCTAGGGCCCCAAGGCCCGGGGCTAGGCCCTCGCATGAGTGCTGGGTCGGCGAGAGTGTCACCAGAACGGAGCCGCCGCTCGGGCAGGCCCTCAGTTCGTGGCCCCCCAGGAGTCCCAGGTCCTCCGCTACACCCCTGATCATGGAGCCCGCCGCCTCCCTATAGGCCTCTAGGGCCGCGAGGGCTGGCTCCCTGAAGGTGAGGCCAAGGCTCAGAAGTGTCAGGCCCACCACTAGCCCCGAGATGGAGGGCCCCGCTACCCGGGGCTCCCTAGCGACAAGGCCCACCGCCAAGAATATCCCCGAGGCCCCGGAGACCACTATACCAGAGAGGACAAGCCTAGCCTCCATGCCGCCGCAAGCACCCCCCTAGCCACGGTGTCAACAACGACAGCGGCCCCCTTGCCCCGGCCTGCTAGGCGTGGAACCGCCTCCCGGGCCGCCGAGAGGG
>JALWEW010000037.1 GCA_027039295.1 Acidilobaceae archaeon | reverse complement strand
AATTTATATCATTTGGCTGGCCACTAATTCTCTATATTCTAACGCGGTTGAGCCTTTATATATTCCGAAATTAAAGCGAAGCCTCTACTCGCGGTCTCTCTTCCTGCCGCTAAGCGCACTCGCTACCACCGAGCCCCAGCCTATTTCTGCCTGATCTCCAACACCCTCCTGTACGATGTGCTTAATGCAGTGTGTCTGAGCCTCTAGGTACAGCGTGGTGCCCGGTGGTACTAGCAGGTGAGGCTCCCTCAGCGAGCTTTTCGCGGTAGACCAGCCTGGACTTATAACTTCTAGGAGGTACTCTCCCTTAGGTATAAGCCTGATCTCCACGTGACCAGCACACCCATGCCTTGAGAGCAGAGCTTGGGCCAGCTTCTCGGACGCCTCGCGGCTCGTGAGGAGGGGCCAGCTGCTCTCCCTAAAGGGGTTGTCTTGTAGTAGAGCTGGAGATATTAGAGTTAGAACCCAGTGGCTACCCTCGCCCTTGACTAAGAAGTCATCGGGGCTCATAGATCTCTCGATGCTGAGGATGGCGAGGCCGCCGTCTCCTCCCAGCTTTACGGTTGCGCTAACCTGTACGCCCAGGGATCCCCCGGCCTTAGTTAGGACTACTATTGAAGCCTCCGGGGGGTAGAGTACCCTCTCACGTATGTAAAACATGCCCTCAGCAACCCTCTTGGAGGACCTATCCAGCGCTATCCCCACATGCTCCGACTTAGCGGGCCTGAGGCCCTCCGAGCACTGCCTCCCCGCAGCCTCGCGGAGCGCTAAGGCGGCGTCCCTCCCGGTAAAGTTAGGCTTGAGGCCCGAGAGATAGTCGAGCAGGCTATTGAGACGCGGCATACATGAGGGGTGGTTAATATACGCGTAATAGACTGCACCCTTACGGGCCAACCCTGCCCTCAGGGTCTCGACTCCAAGTCTCCTCAGGCACATTATAGTGTCACCGAATGCGCCCTGAGCCTTCTCTAGCTCTTCCGGAGCACAGAGGCCCCGCCTCCAAGCAATCCCAGCGAGGAGGCCAGCGAGCGTTGAAGGTGCTGGGTAGCTGGAACTCGCGGCCGCTGTGGCGGGGCCATGGAGGCCAGCCTCGAATGGGCCTGGGGTCCTGAAGGTCACACCGCCCAAGGGCCTTAGAGCCGCCTCAAGCCAGCCCACAGACCATCACCTCCTTAGAGGATGGACCTGATAACCCTGAGGGAGCCGAGTAGCCCCAGCACTAGGGGCTGGATAATGCCCTGGGAACTCTTCACTGCGAGGCCCGTTGATGAGATCCACCCGCCGGCGGCTCCACCTACTTCCATTCTAGCGAGCGCCAGGCACTCAGCGCCGGAGCCCTTGGGGGCTAGCCTCTCGAGTAGCTTAGCCGCCTCATCCCTCGCGTTGGGATCCCGGATGTTCCTGGCTAACAGGTTAACTAGGAGGGCCCTGGCCTCTACTTTGCCTCTAGCCTTTGAGAGCAGCTCTACGTACTCTAGGGCGTCACTGACCACACCCCTCGCTACTTTAGGCTTCTCAGAGCCGTGCACGTGGCCTACTAGCTTCTGGAGGCTATCGGTTAGCTCAGACAGGCTGGCGCCCCAGCGAAGGGGCAGGGCTGCGGCTCCTGCGGCGTCGCTTGCTATGACTATTATGTCCTTACTCCCCCCGCCCACATTGCAGGAGTTGGCCTCGAGGCGGGTCTCGTCCTTTGACTCCTCCAGGTCGCTGGCAGCCTTGAGGGCTAGCCATAGGGGCCTCTTGGCGTCCCAGTAGAGGAGGGCGCCACTCTTGCCATACGCTCTGAGAGCTGGGATCACGTAGCAGTCGTAGTCGTTGCACTTAATGGTTAGGAAGCCCTCAGGGAGTGGGTTGTCTCCACCGGTTACCCCCCAGTATAGGGCACGAACCCTGCTGGCTAACGCTAGTCCCGGTATTATCAAGCTGGTCTTACCGGTTCCCTTTTCCTTGCTGGCTTCCATGTTAACCTCGACGGCGGGTATAATGGCTAGGAGGTCGTCGCCGCCAGTGTACACGACTGTCCCGTCAACCCCCGATACGGCCTCTCGGTCGGCCTGCGCGAGGGCCGCTAGGGTCCTGGAGACCGTGAAGTGGTAGCTTGGGCTCACTACGACGCTGATGGGGCCTAGCTCTTCTCTCCCACCCTCCTCTCTCCATAGGGCGTCGAGGGCCCTCGAGATGGCTGCGGCCGCTAGCATTAGGGCCCGCTGTGCAAGCGAATTGTTTAGATTGGATGCCTCCTTGAAGTACTCGGAGGGCTTCATGTCTAAGCGCCCGGCTAGCACGCCCTTCCCCATGTTGTCCCCATCCATCTTGAGTATCCCGAAGCGTCTCCGGTGCGACCTCCTGAGACCCTCTAGGAGCGAGTTTAGCTGGTCAACGTACTCCTCTGCCTTATTGGGGTCGATGCCGTGGCTTATGAATACGTTGGATAGGGCTTCCCTGAGCCTCCCTGGGAATGCCTCGTCGTGAAGCATCTCACCCACAATCCACTCGCTCATCTCGACGAGTGCCTTGGCAACGTCCTCGCTCACACCCGGTCTCTGTGCCGTTACAGCCTTGACTACCTCCCTCCTTACATCCTCGCCCCCGGCCTCTAGTATAGTGTTTGGCGCGAGAAATCCCCTAGCCTCAACGTAGACGTCTTCAACGAATTCTTCAATGTCACCCCTGGCGGTCTGCGCTATCTCGAGGAGCCCGCGAGCGGCCTTCTCGACGGTGCTCCTCACGGCGTTGAAGTCCGCCCTAACCCTGGCCGTGTAGTAGTTGACGGTATCCCACCTAAGCCTCTTCCGCGCCTCGCTTGTTAGTGGGACTCCTACCAGGCGCTCGGCGAACCCACTCTCATTCAATAGCAGGTACCTTAGGAGCCTCTTCGCGAGGCAGTAGGGGCACAGCCTCTCGCCAGCTAGCTCGTGGAGGAGCCTGTGGGGGATCCCCCTGGCCCTGACGGCGCTGGCATCTATTACGGCATATCCCTTACCGCAGACGAGGCACGACCTCGCCTTGCCACCCCATAGCTCGTGGAGGCGCCTGGCGAGCTCCTGGTAGTGGGGCCCGCTTCTTCTGCCTGCGGCCGAAAGAACCGTGGAGCCCTCGCGCTCCCAGATGATGCGGCCTAGCATGGGGTAGAGTATTGAGGTGCTTGAGTCCTCGGCCTTAAGGGCCTCCGAGGCTAGGGTTATAGCCTCCCCTATCAGGCGGGCCTCCGCCTCCCTACCCTGCTTAACCGCCTCCTCCAGCGCCTCTCTCCCGGCTTCCTCCAGCTTCTCTGCCACCTGCCTCCAGAGCTTCCCCGCCCTCTCAACGGCTTCATCAACCCTGGCCGTATACACCCTAAGTCCTAGTGGCGGCTCAAGCCTCTTGGCCAGCTCGGCAACATGCGGGTCTGCTAGGGGGCACACCCTAGGGTCTAGCCCCCTACAGAGCCTCCCAGCGGTGTCTACAGCACGCTCAATCACTACACTCCAAGCCTCCCAGTAGGCCTTAAGCACGGCCTGCTCCACGTAGTTACAGGCCTCCCGAGGCAGTGCGAGTGTGACCCTCGAGGGGACCGTGGGGTCTACGGGCCACCCCTCCGGCAGGCCTAGTAGCGCGGCGGCATCAGAGCGTAGCCTCTCATCGCTTATCCTCGAGAGTATGATCTGAGAGGCGTAGAATGGGTGGAGCCTGGCAGGAGGCTGCACGAGGACCCCGGGTCCATACCTCTCTACGAACCCCCTCACAGAGGCCCAGGCCAGATAAGAAGCGAGCCAGCTGGCTGCCCATAGGTCCCTCAATCTTCTAGACTCTGCAATCCACGCCTGCACACCCGCAAGGTCTACTACAACGAGGCATCCAGATAGCTCATCCTCGAGGCTCCAGAGAAGCGTGGCTAGGGCAGCGTTTAGGTGGTCGAACACCGTGTGAGTAGGCAGCCTGGTATCGGCTGGGGGCACGTATCCGGCGCCCACGACCCTATACCATGTAGGCTCGAGGAGCGCGAACGCCGCATGGAGGAGGTACATAGGATCCCCGGGGGCATGGCGGGCCAGGCTTGCCACGAGCCTCGAATATTCTAATATAAATTCGACTATCTTTCCGGCCTCGATAGTCTGGGGTACCACGCTCGCGTCAAGCTTGAAACGGGGGTTGAAGGGGTTGACTAGCTTGACACCCATATCCTCGAGCTTCCTCCCCTTTAGGAGCCCCTTCTCCTTCATCTCCCTCTCAATGTGGTAGAGGAGAAGCCTATCCATGGCCGAGGCTAAGTGGTCAGCCCTCTCAACCACCTTCCACTTATGAGCGCCAGCTAGGATCTCAATGGCCTGGGCGAGGATCCTGACGTGGCCATCGAGGCCCATAGCCTCAAGGGCCCCCCTCAAGGCCCCCGCTAGCAGAGCCCCCTGAACCTCGTGGCTCCGAGCCTCGGGCCTGCGAGTCCTCACGGTCCCCACGGCCTCCGCCAGGGAGAAGGCCACCTTGGGGACGTCGGCCGGGGTGAAGAAGAGGAGGTGCGCGGCGGGAGGCATCCCGGCCCCTCTCTTGGCGCGCATCCCGGCCTTCCCTCCTCCCGTAGCATGGGACGTACCTTCTCCTCGATTGTAGGAGCGGGAGATGTCGGTGGCCTGGGCCGCCAGCCTGGAGGGAAGGAGGTCCGACGGGGGGTAGATGTCGCCCGCCAGGTCCCAAGCCTCGTCCACCAGGGCCTCCATGAGTGCCTCGAAACCCACGGGTGGCACCTTCAGTTCACC
>JALWEW010000036.1 GCA_027039295.1 Acidilobaceae archaeon | reverse complement strand
GGGGCTCGGCTCCTGCGCCTTCAGGGACTCGACTACATCGTCTATGTCGTAGAAGAAGCCGCCCTGGACCTCCACGAGGGGAGCAACTATGAAGAGCTGGCTCACGAGCCCCCGGGAGGCCGCCTCAGCCGCCATCCTCGGGTCGCCCTTCAGGGCGAGGTGTATCCTGGCTAGGGCCCTCTGGAGGAGGCGGGGGCTCCCAGTCACGAGGGCGCTGTGGGCGTCGGCGTAGTACTCGCGGAGCCTGTTGAAGTGCGCCACCAGGAACTTGAACACCACGCCCGCGGCCACGAGTACTACGCCTATGAGGGCGAGTAGGAGTGGGGAGGACTCCTCGTCCCTCCTACCACCCCCGCCGAGGAGGCCCGCGAATATGAGCGTCCTCCCGAGGTAGTAGATAGCCAGCGGTATAAGGCTGAGGGCCAGTATCCAGGAGACGTCGCGGTGCTTGAGGTGGCCCACCTCGTGGCCGAGGACCGCGACGACCTCCTCCCGGGGCATCACCCTGAGAAGCCCCTGGGTGACGGCCACGTAGCTCCCGGCCAGGGGGCTGCCGTAGGAGAAGGCGTTGGGCACGTCCATGCGGGCTATAACCAGCTTGGGGGGCCTCCGGAGGCCGCTCGCCCTCGCTATCCTCTCCAGCTCCAGCCGCAGGGACTCCTCGTAGGGATCCCCGGGCGGGCGCACCCTGTAGAGGGCGTTGATTATGTAGGGGGAGAAGAGCCACTGCCCCACCATGAGGAGCAGCACGAACCCGGCGACGCCCAGCGCGAGGCCTCCCCCCGCGGCGGTACCATAGTACTCGTTGAGGAGCCAGGCGACGCCAGCTATGAGGCCCACCCCAGCGAGGAATATCGCTACCGCACTGAGCGCCATGCTGAGCTTCAGGCTCGCCAGGCTCCTGGGCTCCCCGCCCACGAGCCTCGGAGCCGCCATCGAGATCAGCGCCACGACACTCGAGACTGCGATGCCCTCGAGGACGAGCACCCACCAATACGCTACTATCCAGGCGAACATGAGCCGCTCCCCAGCATTGCCCAGGGGCCCGCCAGGGCCCTGGTGGTTGGTGAGGCTTAATCTGCGCTCGCCAGGCGCAAGTGCTCTATGCTAGTTAGATAAAAATATAGATAAATTTATAGATTAAAGAGTTATGGTTCTTGGCTATTGCCTGCTTCTCGCCAGGAGGGCTAGGGCTAGGATGGCGAGGGCAGCGAGTGCTAGGTAGTACGGCTCTGGCACGGGCTGCGGCAAGGCAATCAGGGATGCCACCGTGTAGGCTGGGCCCTCGCTCGCGGTCGAGGAGCCTGGATCCTCCACGATGATAACCAGGCTGTGGCCGTCTAGCCCGGGGTCGTTGGGCACGTTCCACGTCACGTTGTATGTAGAGTAGCCCTCCGACGTAACGTTAGCTGTCACCTTTATCACGTCTAGCACGCTGCCGGTTGTGTTATCGTATATCGTTATGGTGACGTCCGCCGCTCCCGAGGCGAAGATGCCCGCTATCCGTAGGGGCTCCCCAGCGTATGCCTGGCCCGGCACCCAGCCGGTACCGTTGTAGCCCTCCACCTCTACCTTGGGCCCAACTACTATGACACCCGGTCCCCCGCTGCTGCTCTCCATGGCCCTCCTCGCCACAACTATCACGGTGCCCGGACTACCCGGGGTGTAGTAGGCTACCTCATCACCAGCGCCAGCGGGGTTAGTGGAGCTAGCCCGTATCACCGGCTGCCCGTACTTGTCTGGCTCGAGGCTGTAGATGTAGAGGTCATAGTCCGTGTGGGCAGGATCAGAGGTCTCGGGGTGAAGCCTCACCGCGTAGGTGACATTGTACTGGGAGCCGTTGGCCAGCTTGAATCCCACAGACTTAATGCTCAGCGGGACAGCGTAGACGCTGGGGCCGAAGGGTGGCTCCCAGCTCCCCGCCGTGTAGTTAACATTGCCGTAGAGCTCCCCGTTCCTGAGGGTGAAGGAGGCCTCAGAGCCCGGGACCAGGGCCTCGCCCTTAGCCAGCATGAGCGCGAGCCTGACGGCGGCGAGGGCATCGAGGGCCCCGTAGCCCTCGTGCACATCCTTGCCCCCCCTATCGAGGCTGGGCGAGTAGGAGGCATTCTCCTCCCTAGCAAGCGGGTATGTCTCGAAGGTCGACATTAGGAGTATATTCTTCACGAGAAGCGCTGAGGAAGCGGAACTCCAATCCCACGAGTAGCCGTTCTGGAGTAGGGCGCTGATCACGAGCGCCGCCACACCCGAGACGTGGGGCGTCGCCATGCTCGTGCCCGTTAGCCCTAAGCCGTCATCGTAGCCAGTAGTGTTAACATTAACTGTGTCGGGCCAGTCAATATCCTCTGTAACCCTAAAGAGGGTCCACTGGTAATTATTTAAATCATCGTGCCAGGTAGTGTCGGCACTGTATATGACTAGGACTCCATCCCCTCCGGGGGCTGCTAGGTCCGGCTTCACGTAGGTGTCCCCGCTACTAAGGCTATCAGAGTTCGAGTTGCCGCCATCGCTGCTGTAGCTGGTTATGTTACCGGTAGCGTCTATCGCCGCCACGGTTACGGCGTAGGGGTTGTTTGCAGGGGAGCCCGTGGCAGCAGTTCCACTACCGGGTCCGTCGTTGCCGGCGGCTACTACAACTACTATCCCGGACTCGACAGCATTTGTCACCGCGGTATCTAAGGTGGAGTCGTAGCTCCCTCCAAGGCTCATGCTTATAATGTACATCGGCGGGTTCGTATTAGTCCTATTGCCTACGATGTCGTCTATAGCGGAGACTATATTACTTGTGCTCCCGCTGCCACTGAAGCTGAGCACTTTAGCCCCGGCAAGCTTTGCCCCGGGGGCCATGCCGTACAGGTAGCCCCAGCTATCCCCGGGGTCGACGGGGAAGTGCATTATGGGCAGTATAGCCACGTACCCGCTGGTACCTATATGCATGTAAACCTTGTAGAAGCCGAACTTGCTCGGGTCATCCACCTTGTAAGTGAGGTTATACCACGTATCACTGTTGGGTGTGCTAATATTCGCCACCTGCTCCGCATTACTACAGTCTGGGAAGGGAGTCCAGCCACAGTAGAAGAGTCCTACGTAGTCTATAGAACCTCCGCTCGGAAGTATAGAAGACGGAGGATCCGGCTTCCATTTGAAGTCAACCTCTATCGTGCCCGTTGTGTTCACGAAGTAGCCCATGTATGGCGCCCCAAAGCTTATCCATTGCCCCTCGTAGTTGGAGCCTATGTTTAGGTCGCCTGTGCCGAAGTTTATGACTAGCCTCCCCTGGGGGTCCCGGGCGTCGAGCTGACCCGCGGCCGTCCCGGCCACGTGGGTTCCATGAGCGTTGTCGTCGTATGGTGTGGAGTGCTTGTTGCCGTTGGGGTCTCCGGTGTAGTCTGCCCACCAGACTATCTTGCCCTTGGGGAAGGCCGTGTTGGCACCGTCTATACCGGTGTCTACTATGGCTATTGTGACGCCCGACCCGTTGACGCCAAGGTCACCCCAGACCCAGGGTCTTACCCCTAGCTGCTTGGCGCTCCAGTAGTTGAGGACGTGGTAGGTTCTCTCTAACTGTATGACGCCCCTCTCGGGCTGCCCGTCCCCGTTGACGTCGAATGATCTTACTATGGCTCCGAGTGGTATGACGTACTGGGCTGGCAGGGTGACAGCGAAGCCTACCAGGGCGTGAGTCCAGGGGCCCTTGAACTCGAAGCCACCCTTCTCCGCGAAGAGGCTCATAACGCTCTTCAGGCCCTCTAGGATCTTCTGCACGTCGCCACCGAATACGCCTGGCCTCGCGGCGAAGAACACCACAACGCTGACGTTACCGGTTATGTTGCCCGACTCTATCCTCTGCTCTAGGGCGTCCTCAACCCCGTCACCGTCCGCGTCTATAGCGCTGATAGCCTGGAGCGCCTTCTCCACGGGATCATAGCTGTACGCCGCTCTATAGGCGCTATTATACCCGCTCAAGATAGCGCCTACCCTGCTAGGCCCCCTCGCGAGCAGCCCTAGGTGCTCGGGGTTACTATGCGGCAACAACAGGCCGCCCCTCACTGGTAGTAGAGGGCGGGCAAGAGCCAACGCGACTGTGATAAATAGAAGAACCGCCCCAAGGCGCCTCGACTTACTCACACTAGCCCACCCGGTCCGCCATGCTAGCTGAAAAGCCCGCCAAGGCACCTTCTGGCAAAGGCACGAAAGGCGCCGCTATTTAAGTTGGCTAACCCGCCAGGCGGGTTATATCAATATAAACCGCGGATTGAGAGCAGTGAACTATAACATTATACGCACCCCGAGGCCGCTACAATGAGCAGGGCGGGGGGTGAGGTCACGCCAGGTTCCAGGAGGGGCCCCTTAGGGCCCTCGTGGTGAGGGCCTGTGTTGCCGAGCCCCGCCCGCTCCCCGGGTGTGGCGGATGAGGAGTTCGAGGTAGTCTGAGGTGGTGAGGATGTTATCCCCGTCCGACGCGCCCAGCGGGGAGGCCCCCCTGAGGGGCTGTGGGGAGTACCTGGTTGTCACGATGCGTGTTAGGCGTGACAGGCTCTTCCCGAGGGCCGTGAGGCTCCTTAGGGACCTGGGCGCTAGGCTGGACTACATGGACGAGGAGCAGAGGAGGATAGCGGCCGACGTGCCGGCCTCGAGGCTGGGGGAGCTGGCTGGGCTCGTTGGGGAGTACGGCTATTACGCTAGCGTGACCGTCAAGGCTTCCTGTCGCGCCGACCCCGAGGCCCTCGAGGCGGGCTTGAGGGGCCTGGGGTTCTCGAGGGTCTCCAAGGGCCCCGCCCTTGTGTTGCTCGGCGTGTGGGGGGGTAGGGTGGTCGAGGTCGAGATCCGCGGTTCGAGGGCCCGCTTCAAGGTGGGGGCTAGGGTGCGGGGG
>JALWEW010000035.1 GCA_027039295.1 Acidilobaceae archaeon | reverse complement strand
GCTGTATCTTTGCTTCATCTTGAATTAGGATACTTCCGCTCCGCTTATTTCCCCTTCACCTCGGCTTTGCCTGCGCTTGGGGTGTTCGGCTTGAGTTTGAGGCGGGCTTATGCGGTTGCCGAAGTCATGACGAGGAACCCTGTTACTGCCAGGGTAGGTGAGAGTGTGCTGGATGCCGTGAAGAGGATGGACGAGCTCGGGATAGGGGCGTTACCTGTCGTTGATGATAAGGGGAACCTAGTCGGTATATTTACTGAGCGGGACCTGCTTCGCAGGGTCGTGGCTAGGGGCAGGGATCCGGCCAAGACTAGGATTGAGGAGGTTATGACTCCCAATCCCGTGACTGTTAGGCCTAGTGATAGTGTCGAGGAGGCCAAGAGGCTGATGGCTCGGATAAAGGCTAGGCATCTACCGGTTGTTGACGAGAACGGGCGCCTAGTCGGGATCGTGAGTATTAAAGACATAGAGTTCGTGGAGCCCTAGGCCTGGCTGAGGCTCCTCGCTAGGGCGATCGCCTCGGCTAGGCTGGGCTTCCCGCTCATGCATGGCTTGCAGGGGCCCGCCACGGGGTTCCAGGCGCATCCCTTCTGGAGGTAGTTCTTGGCCTGTCTTATTGCGAGTAGCGTGGTGCCTATCTGCGACTCTAGGCTGTAGCCCGCGAAATGGGGAGTCATGACTACTCTGGACTCCCTTGCTAGGAGGAGCCGGGGGCTCCCGGGAGGTATAGGTTCTTCCGGGTGGACGTCGAGTACTAGGTGGAGATCGGGCCTCCTCCTCTTGGCCTCCTCTATGGCTCCCGGCTCTTCAGTTGCCCCTCTCCCCACGTTAACGTAGACAGCTCCCCTGGGCATTGAGAGGAGGAGATCGAGCCCGACGATTCCCCTGGTTTCCCTCGTCAGGGGGAGGGTGTTGAACAGTACTTCACTCTCTTGGAAGAGCTCCTCGAGGCTGGCAGGCCTGGCAGGGGCGAGCTGCTCGAAGCCGGGTTTCGGTGACCGGCTATAGTAGAGGATCTCTGAAGGGTGGTAGGGGAGTATCTTGTAGAGGATGCTGTGCGCTATTCTCCCCGCCCCTAGGAACCCGATTCTCCTACCTAGGAGGAGCGAGCCGCGCAGGTGGCTCGGCCAGCCCGACTCGTGCCACTTATTAATGTACAAGTGGCCCTCCGCGACGCGGCGGAGCGCGGCGAGAACACCGGCTACCGCTAGCTCGGCCACAGCCTCATCAATAATCTCCGGCTGGTTAGCAACGCATAGTCCCGCCCTCTCTGCCGCCTCAGTATCGATGTAATCGTACCCCGCACTCCTAGCTATAATCAGGCGCACGCACCCCGGATCTCTGAGCATATCCCGCGTCACGGGGCGGAACCAGTCTATGACCACGAGGCCCGCCCTAGCAGCGCTCCACCAATCAGGCCCCTTAGCGACCGTATAGCGCAAGCCCTCCAGCTCGGGCTCCAGCGCGGAGGGCACTGGGCGCGTCAGCACAATATCGTACTTGCAATCCAAGCCTGGAGCCCCGGGGGCGGCCAACGGATCCCAGCCTTAAACGGGGTCGCACGAACCTCGCCGAGGCTGG
>JALWEW010000034.1 GCA_027039295.1 Acidilobaceae archaeon | reverse complement strand
CCGGTATACCCTTAACTATCACTTTGCCTACCTCTTCCCCGGCCTCTCCGGCTGGGCGGCTCTCTTCCTTGAGTGTCGTAACGGGCCTGGCCTGCACTACGAATATGTTGTTGGGCTCCTCAATGTCCATGTCGATTGCCCACTCCACGTCGACGGGCTTCCCGAAGTGCTTCTCTATCTTCAACCCTATCTCTGCTAGCCTCTTGACCTCATCGTCGCTCAGGCTAGGGCTCTCAGCATACATGGAGAACTTCCTGATTACCCTAGCTATTGATGGGAAGAGCTTCTCTATTTTTTCTAAGTCGCTCTCGTCGGATGGAAGCTCCACCCCCACGTTAACCCTAGCCTCGTCATTATAGAATAGCGCCTTGTCCTTGCGTCGTATCCTCCTCTCAACTATCTCTAAGGTGTCCTTGCTTACTATGAACTGATCCGGTGTCACCTTACCTGCAACAACGTATTCTCCTAGGCCCCATGCGCTCTCGATAACTATCTTGTCGCGCTCGCCTGTGACGGGGTGCACTGTGAACATTACACCCGCGCTCCTCGAGTTAACCATCTTCTGGACTAGGACTGCCATGAAAGCCTTTTCATGCTCTATATTGAGCGAGTCCCTATAGCTTAGCGCCCTCGCTGTCCACAGGCTGGCCCAGACCCTCTTAACGTGCTCTACAAGCTCCTCCTCGCCCACTATGTTTAGATACGTGTCCTGCTGCCCAGCGAAGCTGGCTTCAGGCAGATCCTCGACTGTGGCACTGCTCCTAACAGCCACCCTCGGCCTCTCGACTCCTATCCTCTTGGCCAGCTCCCTGTAGGCGCTTATGATAGCCTCGTGGAGCACATGCGGCATGGTGCTCCTCATAAACTTCGATCTTATGAGTTCAGCTGCCTTCTCGTACTCACTAGGCGAGCCTGTTTGTATTATCTCGTCTATCACATTATAGATGTAGGATGCTATCCCGGTCTCCTCCACGAAGAGCCGGTAGGCCTCGCTCGTAACAATGAAACCTGGGGGTACTGGTATTCCAGCCTTCACCAGCCTTGCCAGGCCAACTGCCTTCCCACCAGCTAACATTTGGTCAAGCGCTCTATCGTCATCTAACCAGATGATGAGTGGCTTTCCATACAAAAGGTTCACCCGATGAGCGGGGGGTCCCTAATCCTTTAAAAACATTCTCCACTTACCATAGATGTCCTACTACACACTACAATTCTCTCATGGCGCTAGCCCACAAATTTGTCTAGAATGCTCCCCAGCTTCGTCTCCGAGAGCGAGACGGTGGCTCTCTCACCCGTCTCAGTATTATAGAATGTGACTGTTCCAGCCCTCTCCTCCTGGGCCCCGATGAAGGCGAGTACTTTGATACCGAGTCTTCTAGCCTTCTTCTTCTGGGCCTTCTCGCTTAGTCGAGCCAGGTCTACCGAGACGTTGTAGCCAAGGCTCCTAATGGTGTCAGCAACCCGCCAGGCGTAGTGGTAAGTGGCTCTATCAAGGACTATCACTTGGACTTGCGTATATGTCTTCCTCGAGAGGTTGTAGATACCTAACTCGAGGCCAGCATCGATAATCCGCTCTATCCCTATGCTGATGCCGGTAGCTGGTATGCTCTTACCAAGGAATATGCCTATGAGGTTATCATACCTACCTCCGCCAGCGACGCTGCCTATACGGGGCTCTCTAAGCACGACCTCCACTATAGGACCAGTATAGTAATCCAGCCCCCTCACGAGGCTCATGTCAAGCACTATGCTGGCATCGCCCTTTATATATGAGGCCATCTCATCTAGGTGGTCCAGTGCTTCTCTCACGTGGTTATTAGCATTACCATAGCGCGACCTGATCTCGGCTATACCGTCGCGGAGCGGCATCTTAATCGTTATGAGGTCAAGCACCTTCTCTACTACTCCTCGAGCAAGGCCTAGCCTCTCCAATTCTCTCTTGACGCCCTCCACGCCTATCTTGTCGAGCTTGTCTATCGCCCTATAGAGAGGGATAGGATCGCTGACGCCCAGGTCAATCTCGTAGATACCTCTTAGAAGCCTCCTGTCGTTTATCCTGACCTCGAAGCCATTCTCGAAGCCGAGCGCCTTAAGAGCGTCAACTGCTAGGTTTACGATCTCCGCATCCGCCTCTGGGTAAGGGCTCCCAACAACATCTGCGTCGCACTGATAGAACTCCCTGTATCGCCCTCTTTGGGGCTCCTCATGCCTCCAGACCGGGCCTATGTGGTATCTCTTGAAGGGTAGAGTGATGTCCCTGTGCGATGCTATAAAGCGCGCTAGGGGCACGGTGAGATCGTACCTAAGAGCGTACTCGCGGCCGCTCCACGGATCCCTGAACCTCCAGATGAGCCTGTTCTCCGCCTCCTCCCCATACTTGCCCGCAAGGGTCTCCCAGTACTCCAGGGCTGGGGTGTCTATTGGGTCGTACCCATACCTCCTGAAGACGTTCTCTAACCTCGCGATGAGGTCCTTTCTCAGTATCATTATGTCAGGCGTGAAGTCCCTGAAGCCTCGTGGAGGCCTGACCTTCAACCGTCCCCTCCCGGGACGCCGATAGGGCTGGGGAGTAATATTACCCCCGCACCAGTCTCAATGGTTGCTAGCCTCGCGTTATACGCGTCCTCTATCACCTTGAGGTGCCCCCCTATTTCAGATGGCGTTATATCGAATAATTTGACTCCATCCTTTAGAAGGACTATCCTGTCAGCTATAGCTGATAGCAAGTGTAACTCGTGCATGGCTATCACTATCAGCCTGCCCTTGCCCGCCTCCTCCCTTAGCACTCGAAGCACCAGCGCCTGCCTCGACACGTCCAAGTGGGTGAAGGGCTCGTCGAGAAGGAGTATCTTCCTGCTCGACGCTATGCCCCTGAGTAGGCACACAAGCTTCCCCTCTCCCAGGCTGAGCTCGCGTGTCCTCCTAGGTAGGAACTCGTCGAGTTCGGGGAAGTAGCTCCGCGCCTTGCTCAGGCTAGCACCCGAGACTTCGAATAGCTCCCCCACCCTCGCATAAGGGTCAGCCTGGGGCTCCGCTGGGACGTAATCAACCAGGCCGCCGCGCCCCGGGGTGGCTGGTGTGGGGCTACCGCAGTACCTGACCTCACCCTTATGAGGTATCAACCCTGCCATCAGGCGTAGCAGCGTCGTTTTCCCGCCCCCGTTAGGGCCTATAACAACCGTTACCTTACCCGCCTCTAGGACCAGGCTCATGGGTCCTAGGTGGAATGAGCCTACATGGGCCTCGACGCCCGCAAGCTCCAGCCCGCAGGAGAGCGCCCCCTCTACCTCCAAGCGGCTGACCCCCTTAGCTTCATCATTATGTATATGATGAACGGCACGCCCACAAACGACATTATAGCCGTGAGCGGCAGCTCGACGGGACCCCCGATGAGCCTAGCAGTAACGTCGCTGAAGAGTACCAGCGATGAACCCCAAACAACTGTAGAGGCTACGAAGCCCCCGTAGAGTGTTGTGCCGGTTAACCTCGCTATCCAAGGCGCAACCAGGCCCACGAAGCCGACGGGTCCAGCCATGGCAGTCGCCGCAGCCGTAGCTACGCCGGAGAGAACCGTCAGCTCTAGGAGCGCTCTCCTATAGGGGGTGCCGTAGATTGCTGATACTTCCTCTCCGAGGAGCAGCCTTGAGTACCTCTTGTGAAGCGACAGCGCTAGAGCTAGCACAGCCGCCACGACTATGATTGAGGTGCGCAGCTCCACCGAGTCGACGTATGCCAGCGTGCCGAATAGCCATATCGCACTGTAGTGGGCGCGGGGGCCCATCTCGAGAACCAAGATCATGGATATGGCCCACATTAGGTATCCTATGCCGACGCCTGCAACTATGTAGGAGAACGCCGTGCCGCCGCCCAAGACGCCGCCAGCCGCTACTAGCGCCAGAGCAGCGATAGCGCCCAGGGAGGCTGCCGTATAAAGCGCCATGGGAGAGGCCTGGCCCCAGTATAATGACAGTATAACGCCCAAGGCGGCTCCGCTGGCTATCCCGAATATGTAGGGGTCAGCTAGCGGGTTCCTGAATACATATTGAAGGCTGGCACCCGAGAAAGCTAGAGCCGCTCCCACGGTCATGCCAGCGAGTGTCCTGAGGAGGCGCACGTGGATTATAGCGACATAAATGGGCGGCACCTGCCCACCGTGGATGGCATACTCGAGTACCGTGTGGAGGGATACCTTCCTGTAGGCCCCTATACTCATTGAGGCCAGGGAGAGCGCTAGAAGCACCGTGAGCGCGGCTGAGAGGCTCAACACCCACCTCGGAGCGCGGCTTTGTAGCATGCGGGTCCCCGCTGGCTGGCCTATCCAGCTCTAGCCCTGCATCCTCTATAAGTGCCTGCACTGCTCCTTCAGGGACTCGATGCAGGCCTTGAACTTCTCGAGTCTCTCCTTATACCTAGCCATGACGGAACAGAGTGCCTTCACCGCAGCGCAGTCCACGGGGAGGATCACATGCAGCTTATCGTGGGCAGCCACCTCAACAAAGTAGTAGCCCCCAGCTTCCCTCCTGTAGCATGACCTTATGAAGCCGCTCTCCCTGGCGCATCTCACTATCCCGAGTGCCCACTCCTCATTAATTGACAGGAAGTGCACTATGGGAGGCTGGAGGCTCAGCCATGTAAGACCGGAGCCCATAGCAGCCAGCTCGCCTAGAGGAGTCCTGCATATGTCAAGGCACTCTCGCGTATCATGTGTTACCCAGAGGCTCTTTGCGCCAGCCTTGTCCAGCAGGTCGCTCGCCGACCTCAGCAGAACCAGCCTGCCACTGCAGCTGCTGGTGGTGAAGAAGCAAGCGTTATCCTCGTTGATGTGTAGAAGCCATTCCAATATATCGGGGTCCACCTGACCCTCTGCCGCATGCCTCCTCAGCCTTTCGAGCGCTTCACGCCTCCTAGTATACCAAGCTGCTGGCTGCAAAGCTGAAAGTGCCCTCCCCCCACTCTGCCCACCCAGTGCGTCTCTGAACCCCTAATAACCTCGCCCCGTAACCTAAGACCGCGGGTGGCGCTGGTATGAGGATACGGGAGGAGGAAGAAGAGGAAGAGCTAGAAGAGGAGGAATACTGGCTCGACGAGGAGGAAGAAGAGCTAGAGGACCTAGAGGAAGAAGAGTACCTAGAAGAGGAGTTCGAGGAAGAGGAGGAAGAGCTAGAAGAGGAGGACCTGGAGGAAGAAGAGTAACACCCCGTGAAAATAGTTTGTCACCCCCTTTTTCCCGCTAGGTGCTCCTCGCTGGCGTCTAGGAGACGAGGAGCTAGGAGGCGGGCTCACTCCTCGAGGTCTGGCTCCTCAACTATCTTTTCTCCTGCGACAACCTGGTCTATGCTGTGTATAGCGCATCCAAGCTCCTCTAATCTCTCACTGAATGATTCAAAATCTATGTCGTCACCCTCGACAGTTATGCTAAGCGTGATTGTCTCGACGTCTATCTCCTTTACTGTTATGTTGACCCCACTAACGCCTTTAATTGACGCGAGTTCCCTGGCGACATCCACTATCGAGGGGCCCTTCATGGGTTTTAGCACGTCCAGCACTAGCCTCCTGAGGGGCGCAGACACCTAGGCTCACCCACGCGTTCCAGGGGAGGATCCCGCCCCCTTGGAGCGCTTGCACAGCCTGGTTATAAGCTCGGCTGCGAGTTTTGCTGCTAGGTCCCGCTCCACGTATCTTGAAAGGAACTCCCGAGCCTTCACGCGGGCTTCATCGAGGGAGTGGGTGTCCCTGGGGATCCAGCCTAGTCTCCACGCTAGGGCATCTAGATGTATAGTGCTAATCTTGGACTCGCCTGCAACAATCTCCCATACCCTCTGGGCCTGTCTGGGGTGTGAGACTAGCTTTTCGTATGAGGGTGCGTCGCATAGTCTCGAGGAGTACGTCAGGCACGCTACCCTCGAGTCTACAGGCATAGGCGTAGCTGTCCCCCTCAAGCTATCCGGGTCGATGCCAGCTGCTCTGGCGACGTAGTACCCCATCTTTACCGAGAACGCTATGGTCTTCGCATCGGGCCTCTGACCTAGGGCTCTCGCTAGGGACAGCTGGAGCTTGCCAAGAGACCCCGGGAAGCTCTTGATATCGGCGGCGACCATGAATATGAGTCCTCCGGCGCCTCTCAATGCTCGGCGCACTCTACGCATCCGCTGAGCCAGCATGGAGCCCCTACCACATACCTTTAGGAACTTCTCTATGAAGCCCTCTACATCCCCGGGTTCCAGGCTCCCCGGCGGCTCCTCCTCGGCTAGCCGTGCTAGGCAGGACCACCACTCCTCGCCTCTCACGGGGAGGCGATAGGATACTAGTGCGATGAGGAGCACAACTACGAATGCCCTGGCCGGCCCTAGCTCCTCTACTATACTCCTGACGGCACTGAACTGCGGGTCGTCCTCCTCGATCTCATATATGGCTCCATTCACGAGGGATATAAGCGCTCCTAGCTCTCGGGCCCTCTCCTCATAGCAGGTTATTTCACCGTCCTCCCGCAAGGAGCCCCACCGGGCCTGTGAGGAGGAGCCATCCATTACCGAGTAGTGACGAGCACGCCCTTCTCTGAGGCCCTACTCTAGAGGGCCCGCGTTAGGATATCCCTGTCGTAGCCCCTGGCCCGCCCAGCGTGTGAGGTACTCCGGCCCCCTCGAAAGCATCAACGCGAGGTTCCTGGCGTGGTCACGAGCCCTCTCGATGGCTATCCTCTTCAACTCCCGGGGATCCTCGGCCTCGTCCTCATGCACGGTTACGTCAACCACTATGCGACCTGTTAGCAGTGAAACCATTATCAGACCAACACTCATAGCCAGGTAGCTCAACTTGTCTACCTCCTTCCTCCCAACCCAGCCCAGTGTTATGACTGCGTCGCACCCCGAGTCCATCATTCTCTTAGCAGCTCCCGGAAGGTCCTTTATCCCGGGGACTGTCCACCGCCGGATTCTGTAGCCTGGCAGCTCCTCTTTGAGTACGCGTACCGCTTCCGTGCCCATGTCAACTCTTGAGAAGGTGGTATCAATCACCCCCACACAGCCCTGCATCCCTGCACGCCTCCACTATCTGGGCTCCCTCGAGTAGGGGCCACCCGCTTTTCTCGGAGAGCGCCTCTGCCTCCGCCACGCTGAGCCTGCCCCCTCTCGTGAGCATCTCGGCGAAGACCACGCTTGGCTCCAGGCCCGCGAGCAGTGCGAGGGTTATTGAGAGTTCGGTATGCCCCCGTCTCTCCCTCAGGGGCCTCGCCGCTAGTAAGGGCACGTGGCCGGGGCTCTGGAACTCCCTCCTGAACATTAAGCGGGCCCTCTCCTCCTCCCCGGCGATCACGAGCCTTGTCAGCTCGTGGAGCTTGCTGATAGTCACGGCCCTGTCGGTGTCCGTGATGCCAGTCTTAGTTGAGACGTGGTTTACCCATAGGACGAATGCTGGTCTATCCCCATAGCTAGGCGTCTTAGATGAGAGATCCTTGTAGACGCCGCCTAGTCTCTCCATGATATTATCTATGAAGTCTAGTCCTAGGGCCCCCACCACGCCCTGCGTCGTAGCGTAACATATGAGGCCGCCAGCCCGCGTTCTAAGCGTGTATATGATATCAGGGTTCACCCTACCAGCATAGTACACGAGGTCGACCTCATTCTCACGGCTACTGGAGTCGTGTATCATAACTGGCAACCCGCTCCTGAAGGCCTTAACTGCATCATCTACACTCCACACGCTCTCACCAGCGCAGCGAGCGCCCAAGCGGCGGCCAATAATACTAGCATCCAAACCCCTAGGGGCCCCGTGACCCTCTCTCTAGCAGGCTCTACCCATCCCTCGCTGGCGCTATGCCATCGGGTATCGGGAGCCCCGCTTATCCCCGGAGTACTCGAAGAAAACATTGTCACGGTGCTTGGCTGACTTATCTCCACTCTTAAGACGCCATTGCAGAGCGTCGCCGCGCGGTGCCTAACAGAATAGGAGATCACTATCACGCCAGGCCCCCTCGGGAATAGGTACGGCTCGTATCTCTCGTCGATTACAAGCGCGCCGCCGCATGCACTCCTGTTTAGCTTCACTGTCAAGCCATCGATCCTAAGGTAATCTATATAAACGCAGTCCGAGAGGTTGTTAGGGATAATAACCATCTTATGAAGGCCCGTAACATAGGTATAGACAATCACGCGGATACAATCCTGGCTATAGGTTTTTGCCTGGTACAAGCTTGTTACCGAGCGGGCCTCGAGTGGAGGAAGCACTGATATATGGGCTAGGATTACTATAAGACAGACCGCTGCAGAGACTCGTAGAGAGCCCTTCATCATAGCTCCTCTCCGGCCACGTTCTCTATGGCAGCCTGCATGAACTCTAGAGATTCCTCCTCCACGTTGAGTGCAGAGGAGTTCTTCACCCCTTTATCATATATTATTACGGAGACTAGGTCGAGCGGCACCTTATCATAGAGGGCTCTCGACACATAGTCTCTAATATCGTTTACATAGACTCTAGCGCTTGTCCCCGGTATATAGTCCTCCGAGGAAAGCGCAGCCGAAAACGCCGCGGAGTGCGTGAGGCCTATCGCCTCAATACTCCTCTCGGCGGCTGCTAGGAGCAAGGGCTTGACGCCCATTCTCACTATTGAGACTCCATCGTAGGTCACGGCGTCTAATGTCACTATTACCACGTCTGACTCCTCTACAACCTGCTGGACGGCATAGTCGGGAACCAGGATTGACTCGATGCCACGTGAGCTTATCTCCCTTAGCATCACCAAGCCATCGCCGTCTGGCCTCGCCTCCAGCACGTTGACCTTAGCGAGCCCCCTCTTCGCCGAGGCTATACATCGAGCGATGGCCTCGCTATAGCCCATCACAGCAGCCCGCGTCCTCCTATGAGAACGCAGCCGTGAAGAACAAAGGTCTACAATATAGTTGAGTGAGTGCTCCAGCAGCCTTGATAAGTAGGCATATAACTTAGAGGCCTGCGCGGCAGCATCGCCCTCCCCCAGGTCCGCTAGCTCGCTGAGCACCGCGACAATGTTAGCCCATACGGGATTGAATGATGTTCCTCTATCGATGCGTGATGCTAGTAACCCTAAATCCCCCGTAGCAACGCGAGTCCGTAGTAAAGCCGCGAGCCTCCTCAGGTTATAGAGCGCCTCCCTATACATATCAAAGACGTCCTTATAGGGCCGGGAAGGCCCACTCTTACCCAAAGCAGGGACCCCCGAGCGCTACGGTGCCACTAGGCTCTAGCCCCACGGCTACCGCACAGTTACTCGATGGAAGGTCCCCATACACTCTTTATAAAAGCGCTTTCCACTGCCAGCTTCTGGTAGAGCCGAGGAAGCGCTAGATCAAGAAGCACGGTGATGGCTTTGACGCGGAAAGCAGACGATGCGAGGAGGAGGCTCCAAGTCCTCATGGACTTATGGTTGAGGATCATTAGCCTCTGGGAGTCCGGCGAGCCTCTCTCCCGCGACGCCGTTGTAGAGATGCTGAGGGATACGTATAGCAAGTACAACATAGAACCACTCAGGGGTGCCAGTGTGCCAGAGGATCTCTACGACAAGGAGCTCAGTAGCCTCTACGTAGTGGGTAAATATGGCATGGGCCTCGAGAGGCAGTACCCAGAACTCTTCGATAAAATATTCATTAAGGAGATAAAGTATGAGGAGGCTCTCAGCGTCCTCTCAGGCAACTCCCGGGAGGCGGAGGGATCCGGCCCAGAGAAGGTGGAGACTATACTGTCAGCGATCCTAGGATCCATTACTGATAACGACTTGGCGAGGATACTGAGGCTTAAACTCACTCAAGTCTACTTCGGTTTCGCCGAGGAGCGGGACCTGCTTAAGCTAATCAGGAGCATATACGAGAACCTACCGGATAGGAGGAGACTCGCTGTTAAGTACGCTAGGTTCTTCATCGCATTCAAGGTGGCCTCGGATATAGCGCGGGGGAAGATTAGAAACAAGATAGTAAAAGAGATCACTAAGCAGGCGCTTGCACTCGAGTTATCCGACATACACGGCGTGCTCCCCGATGACTCCTATATAGCGGCCATAGCTAAGGGCGTGTTCCACGTGAGCGATAGAACCTTGAGGAGCGTCTTAACTCTCGGGAGAGGCGAGGCCAAGCGCAGGATCCAGGAGAGGGAGGAAGGAGGCACCCGCGAAGAGGGGGCTAGGGCAAGCGAATAAAAGCCTACACTACGTAGAGAATTCCGCACTGTTTCACATTTGCATATATACTCCACTACCCTAACCCTCCTGGGAGCAGAGAGGACCCACGAGGTGTACACTATTGAGGCTCACAGGCGTACAACGCGAGGTGCTCGAGACCCTCCTCAGGTTGTACGAGGAGAAGGGGCGCATGGTTAAGAGCAAGGAGGTCGCGGCGGCCTTAGGGAAGGATGAGGGTACCGTCCGCAACATAATCCTCGGCCTCAAATCGCTCGGACTCGTAACAAGTAGAACCGGACCCAATGGCGGCTACGCACCCACGCTCAAGGCCTACGAGTTCGCCCAGAGAGGGGGTGCCCTAGGCCTAGGCTACGGGAGGGTCATAGTGAAGGGGCCCCGTGGGACCGCGGAGCTCGTAGCTGTTAGCGTGGAACTTATAGGCCTCTTCTCCCCCGGCTCCGTTAAGGCCGTAATTACCGTAGCTGGCTCCACCGACAAGCTCGTCGAGGGGGCTAAGGTCCGTGTTGAGAGTACTCCATACCCGAACATAGTCCTGGAAGGCATGATAGCCAAGGTCAACGAGATGCCACTCCAGATTCTAGCTGAGATTACGAGGTTGAGCATTATCCCCAACGTCACTGTAGGGAGGATCGTTAAGCGCAAGCTAATAACTATCCCCGCTGATAGCTCGATAAAAGACGCTGCCAGGATCCTGTACGTTAATGGCATCCGTGGCGCCCCTGTGGTCGACGATAGCGGGGGCGTTGTAGGCTTCATAACAACAACTGACATAGCCAAGCTCGTCGCTGATGGCGTGAATGTAGACGAGCCCGTGGGGCGTTACTCAAGGAAGAACGTGTTCAGCATAAGCATAAACGATACTGTTATGGATGCCATAAAACTCATGGAGGCCTACGATATAGGTAGACTGTTAGTCCTAGGCTCCCGAGGAGAGCCTATAGGCATAATAACGAGGACAGACCTTCTAAGGTATATCACCGGCCTGAAACGCTGATCGCCCGGTTAGAGCCTATGTACCGCATCACCCTCTCATGGAGTAGCTGGAGTATCCTCCTCTTATCCTCCATTAACACCACATCGCTGTATAGCTTCACTATTATACCGTGAGCGAAGGGCGAGGGTGCTGGTAGGGGCCCTTTGACCTCGACGCGTATCGAGCCGTCGCGTATGCCCCGAAGGATCCTCCTGGCATTCTCTACGTCCATGTAGTCCTCCATTATCTCCCTGAGGGTCTCCCTGAGAACCGGGTTGTCCGGCTCTAATTCCAGTATGGCGTTGAGTATCCTCTGAGCGCTCAACTGCATCCTCTCTGGGCTCCGCTCCCTACCTCTATACCTCCTCAGTATCATGAAGCTCCTCTGGGCCACGTGGCGGAACCTCCTCTTTAAGAGTTCAGTCTTCATTATCGCCCTCCTAAGCTTCTCATCGATATTATCGGGCCCGACCGCCTCCAGTAGCCTGATTATCGTGGCCCTAGATAGGTTAGCCTCCGGTGGGAGGCGTAGGGCGAATCCATTATCCGATACAGTAAGCCTCACTGGGTAGCCTGAGAGCCTCGTTAGCTCGTAGGCGTAGGCTCTTGAGAGAGCGTCTACGACGCGCCTGCCGTAGAGCGTGTGGAATACTATTACCCAGTCCCCGTCATCGTCTGGGAACCACTCTACAAGTATGAGGTTGTGGCATGGCACGACCCCGATGTACTCGAGCTGCTCCCTTACATATGAGACGATGCTCTCAGCAGCGTGGAGGTCCAGGTTATAATCGCTCACAAGGGCCCTAATGACGTCATGCTCCCGCCCGCTCTTGATGCCCTCTGCCACCCAGCACCTAAACCTGCCGACCTCCAAAGCGCTGTCGAAGCTCAGGGGCAGCATTTCGCTGAACCAGCTTGGAACAGTGGGCCTCGCTCCCTCGGCTTCCTCAACTATCACCGTCATCCCCTTGGATCTTAGGAACCTATACGTCCTCCCGCCTAGAACGAAGACGTCGCCAGGCGCCAGTATCTCAACGAACTCCTCCTCCAGGGACCCGACATAACGGCCGTCAACGGTCCTAACCTTAATCTTGGCCTCATCCGGTATGGTGCCAGCGTTTAACTGGTATATCATGCGGGCAGCCCTCTTCCTCCCGAATGTGCCGTCAGCCTCATCAAGCCATATCTTAGAGTAGACGCCCTCATCCTCCAAGCCATGCTTGCCAGCGAGGAACCTAACGACCTCCATGAATTCATCGAAGCCGAGGTCCCTGAAGTTGTAGGCCCTCCTGACGACTCTATACGCCTCGTCGATTCTCCACTTCCTCTCAACCGACATGCCGACTATGTGCTGAGCCAGCACGTCCAGGGGCTTCCTGGGGATGCGCACCCTGTCTATCTTGCGGTCCATCGCTAGCTTAGCTAGGACGCTGCACTCTACTAGATCGTCCCTGTCTACTACTATAATCCTACCCTTACTTACATCGTCGATCCTATGGCCGCTTCTCCCAACCCTCTGGAGGAGCCTGCTCACGCTCTTCGGGCTCGAGAGCAGAACAACCAAGTCGATCGAGCCTATGTCTATCCCCAGCTCCAGGCTCGTGCTTGACACCACAACCCTTAGCTCGCCCTTCTTAAGCCTCTCCTCCACGCTCAGCCTAAGCTCTCGTGAGAGGCTGCTGTGGTGCGCCTCTATCTCATCGAGGTCTAGGAGGCCCTCGCCCTCCACGAGCTTCTTGAGCCTGTAGACCACGCGCTCCGTGGCGCTGCGTGTGTTAGTGAACACGAGAGTGGTCCTATGCCTCTTTATCAGGTCGACGAGTATTTCGTATATAGCATTGTTTACCTCCTCGGCATCAGCGTGTATGAGGTCTATGTTAGGAGCTAGTACCCTGATGTCGAGAGGCTTCGAGAACCTGGCATCAACTATCTCCACGGGCCTCGGCGTGCCATCATCGTTGTAGCCGCCTATGAACCTCGCAACCTCCTCGAGGGGGGCTATGGTAGCTGAGAGTCCTATCCTCTGGAGCTGACCACCACGCTCCCTGACGAGTTCTTCCAGCCTCTCGAGGCTGAGGGCAAGGTGGGCCCCCCTCTTGCTAGATGCGAGTTCATGGATCTCGTCAACCACAACCCACCGAGCGGTGGCAAGCCGCTCCCGGAAGCGAGGGGCCACCAGAGCTATTGCCAGGGACTCCGGCGTCGTTATGAGTATGTGCGGGGGCCTGCGGAGCATCTTTTGCTTCTCGCTGGGGGAGGTATCACTGGTACGCACCCCCACCCTGATATCGGCTACACTGAAGCCCATCTCCCGGGCGACACTTCTAATCCCATCGAGGGGGGCCATTAGGTTCCTCCTCATATCATTATTTAGGGCCCTTAGGGGGGAGATGTAGATGGCGTATACTTCATCCTCTAGGCGCTCCTCCTCAGAGAGCCTGTAGAGTTCATCTATTATCCCAAGGAAAACGGCTAGAGTCTTACCGGTACCAGTCGGCGACGAGACCAGCACGTTGGCGCCGCGCTTGATCAAGGGTATGGCCTTTAACTGGGGCTCGGAGAACCTGCAGTAGCGACGCCTGAACCACTCGGCTACATAGGGGCGTAGCAGCTTGTAGACGTCCTCGTCTTGCCGCCTTGGCCTGCAGTCGGCCCCCATTACACCGCCTCCCCCGCCACTACGCAAAGCCAGTTTAAGGGGTGGAGCACTGTATTCCGCATGCAAGGATACCCGAGGATCCCCGCCTCCACTCCTTTCTCTTTTAATGGAGCACACGCGGCTCCTCATGATAGGTAAGGCCTAGGGGTGGAGCCTCCCGCGGTCACGGCGCCCAGGCACTCTGGGCCCCACTACCGCGGGCTCGAGGCACCTCCAGTGCTGCGGGGAGCTTTAGCCTTGTCTCCGGCCTCTACCCTATAGTAGTGGTAGACTTTACCCACCTCCACACCCATATCCTTTAGGATAGAGAGCAGTGCAGCTATCACCTCGTCGGACGCGTCTATCTTAGCCGCGACCCAGCCCGGCCCGCTCCTAGGCGCTAGCGCGCAGGCCACGGGGGGCGCCACTGGTAGGGCATTCGCCAGCCTCAAGGGCTCGGGGGCTCGGAGTAATGCTAGGACGCCACGACCGGGCATGTAGGGGGCCCTCCAGAGGCCGTAGCGCATTATGACCCCCCTCCTCCAG
Source organism: Acidilobaceae archaeon (assembly GCA_027039295.1). Lineage (GTDB taxonomy): Archaea > Thermoproteota > Thermoprotei_A > Sulfolobales > Acidilobaceae > Calypsonella. The sequence continues at coordinate 1,191 of JALWEW010000034.1, read as the reverse complement.
AGGGAGCGAATCCCGCGCTGCGCGGCACTTGCATCGACGCCGAGGATCCTGGCTATATATGAAATAGGGTCGAGGCCATGGCCAGCTATCATGAGAGCCAGCAGTCGAATCGTAGAGGTGCGCGCCCTATAGCGGCGCCCCCAGATACCGCGCGGAGGGGGCTCTAGAAGCGCCTCCCTCAGAGCCTTAGCTGTGCGGCCTCTAAGCTCAGGCGTTAGCTCGCCCTTGAGCCAGTGCTCGACGGGCCCCAGCCTGGCCAGGAGGGGCCTCGACGCTATATACACCTCCCCCTGGAAGGCGTAACCGTCTCTTCGATGGCCCTGCGTCTTGCCAGCAGGCACTAGGGCTAGCCTGAGTCTAGTACCGTCAACGAGTCTATACGACTCGATCGTCTCCCCCCACTCCTGGTCCTCGGTGAGCACTGCAGCGTATCCCATGCGGGCCAGATTAACCGACAACGAGAATGAGAAGCCTACACCCCTGATCTTAGCCAGCAGCCTATAGGCGTTCCTCTCTCCGAGGCCCAAGCTGGCGGCGAGAACCCTCAGCGAAGGCCTCCTAGACCCCGCTTGGGGCTCCGTGTTAGTTATTGCCTCTACTAGCCTCGCCATCATATACGTGATATTCATATGCCACGACCACCACCCTTACGTATTGGCATCTATCCTATCTAGACTTTCGAACTCGTAAGACACTGCGCTATACAACCGCTCGAGAGACCCCTATTATAAAGCACATGCATACTCGAAACCCCTACCGGGAAGGGGTGTACCCCAGAGAGCCCTGGGTGAGTGAACCCCCCCAACCTTGACACTCCCCAGGAAGGTGCCCCGGGGGAGCCTGCACGGTATGTAGACCATCAGCGGGTAGCTGCCCTGCTGCCTGGCATAGCAGTAGCTCTCACGGCACTCCTCAACCCAAAGGCTCTTCAGGACAGTGCCAGGCGGCGCTATCCTGGAGAGCATACGTCTATCGAAGACCCTCCGCGTCCATCTCACGAAGGCTCTAGCAGCGGCCTCGACCCGGGGGTTGATGCCCCTCCACATCCTCGAGAGCCTGGTGGCCGGTATCACCATGACCTTCCTGATGTTGACCCTCCTGACTAGGAGCCCCTCCTCCATTATCCTCTCGAGCAGCTCCCTGTTCAGCCTATAGGTCTCCCTGGTCTCGCCGGGGAGGCCTATAATGAAG
>JALWEW010000033.1 GCA_027039295.1 Acidilobaceae archaeon | reverse complement strand
GTAATAGCTAGAATCATAGCCGAGAGGCTCGCGGGCTACGGGGTCGCCGAGATCCTGGGGAGGAGGCACGTCGAGCCCCGCGAGGCCCTGGAGAGGGCCCACTCCCCCTCCGTGAGGCTGGTGGTAGCGTCGAGCGCTGGCGAGGAGGGCATAGACCTGCCGGAGGCCGACCTCCTCGTGCTCTGGAGCAACACCGCCAGCCCCCTGAGGTTCATACAGAGGCTCGGCAGGATCCTCAGGCCCCGCGGCTCCGGGCAGAAGTTCGTGGCCTTCCTGGTGACCCCCGACACCGTGGATGTGGACAGCCTGATAGACGGCATAGCCCAAGCCAGGAGAGTAGGCGTCTACGTGCCAGTCGACGACGAGACCGTTAGGAGGCTCGTGGAGGTCAGCAGGAGGAGGCGCTTCCTAGACGCCCTCTACAAGCGCCCCATGCCAGCGGACATGCTAGCCCAGTACCTCCGCGTGAGGCCCGAGAGGGTCGAGGCCTCGCTCAGGTGGCTCGCCGAGAGGGGCTACGTCGGCTACATATACACCCCCTACGGCCGCGTCTACTACCCCCTCGACACCCCAGGACTCGTTAGGCGCTACTACGGCGAGTACCTGGAGCCACAGCCAGGGGTGGAGGCTGGCATCCAAGCCTCATGCAGAGGCTCCACGAGGCCCAGGGCCCTCAGGAGGGCTAGCTACGAGAGGGCCAGGGCATACATCGAGGGGCTCCTGAAGCGCTGCGGGCCCCTGGAGGCCGTGAGGGCCACCGCCTTCTACGTGGAGAGGGGCGTCATGCGTATGAGAATACTCAGCTACAACCACCTGATACCAGACACGGAAGTGGCCGGAGTTGTCGTGGACAACATCTACGCTGCCCCGAGGCACGCAGTCTAGAGGGGAAAGAGGAGGCCCGGGGGATAGGCTAGAGCGGCCCTTCGAGGTGGTTGATCAGTTCTAGTGTAGGAAGAGGTTCCTCAGGTAGGCCTGCTCCCAGTTGTCCTTGGCCCTGGTGTACTCCCTCTTGGGCTCAGGGTCCTTGGAGGCCTTCGGCGGCTTCACGGTGAAGTTGAGGCCGAACTGCACGCTCAGCGTTTCGAGGCTGCCCTTTAGGTTGCCCACGTATGCCCAGCCCAGGAAGGCGTACCCAGGAAGGCGTACTGCACCTTCAGGGGCTCTCCTGCGCCCGTCTCCTCTAGTATCTTGTTGGCCGCGTAGAGGGCGCTCTCGTAGGCTATCTCCTGGTTCTTGGGATAGGGGAGCTTCGCGACGTCGCCGACTCCGTAGACGTCGTCGTACTTGGGGCTGCGGAGGTCGGTGGGGCTCCTCACCTCGAACCACTTGTCGCCCAGGCCGGCCTCAGCTATGAAGGCGGGGGCCCTGTTGGGCTCTATCAGTGACAGTATTGTGTAGTCTATCTTCTCGCCGTCGTCTAGGACGACGTAGTCCGGGCCTACCTCCACGATCCTCCTACCCGTTATCAGCTCGACCCCGGCCTCCTCGAAGAGGGACTTTATGACGTCCGCTATGACCGGCGGCTGTGGCTTGTCGTTGGCGTCGACATGCACTATCCTGAAGTTGGCCCTGACGCCGCGGTGCATTAGGACCGTGTGGACTAGTAGCGTG
>JALWEW010000032.1 GCA_027039295.1 Acidilobaceae archaeon | reverse complement strand
CTCCTAGCCCTGGCGTCGAGCACCTCAGAGTTAACCAGGACTGTTGGGCCCAAGTCCGCCTCTCCTATCCTGCGCAGCACCAGCCAGCCTAGGGCGCGGCGCGGCACGGGGATCCTTTGGTCACCGCTCCAGGCCTCGAGGGCTAGTCCCGTGACCCTGACCTTGTCCACCTCCCTCCTCGAGTGGGTTCCAACGTACTTGACTAGGTCCGCCATGGAGGAGTCCACCACAGCGAGCACCATCCACCCGTAGCGCCTCACAAGGCCCAGAGTGTAGGCGGACTTGTCTATCACGACACCGACCCTCGGGGGCCTCTTCGAGGTCGGCGTGACCCAGCTGGCAGCCATCACGTTAACGTCACCAGCCTCCAGCGAGCCCGACAGCAGCAGATAGGCCGGGGTGGGCCTTAGCAGCCTCAGCGGCCTCTCAACCCTCACCCAGCAACTAGACTCACCCACACCACGCACCCCAGCCAGCCCCCAGCGAGCCCCAGGATAGCGCTGGCAACCCTGGATCCCCTAAAGAGGCCACTATTACTCCCCCGGATCCCACCCCGAGCGGGAGGGTTGGAGGTGCTGGGCCTCATACTCGCGGGGGGCAGGTCGAGGCGCTTCGGCAGGCCGAAGGCTCTAGCCCGGGTGGGGGGTGTCACCTTCCTGGAGAGGGTCTACCACGCGCTGGAGGAGGTCGTGGACGGCGTGGCCCTATCGGCCTCGCCCTCGACTCCGGCGGAGGCCGTGGAGCTGGCGAGGAGGCTGGGGGCCATTATAGCCTGGGACGACCCGGGCCTCCCGTGCATGGGGCCGCCCAGGGGGGTGGCTAGCGCCTACCTAGAGCTACGGCCCGAGGCTATGCTCATAGTGGGGGTGGACTACCCCTTCATAACAAGCGAGGCCCTAAACTCGATCATAGCCCACGCCCGCTGCCTCAGGGCACACAGCCTGACGCCATACCTCTACGAGGGCTACCCCCTCGTAACCCTAGGCTACGCCGACCACCACGCCCTCGAACTCCTAGTGCGGGCCTGCAGGGTGAAGCCGAAGGCGAGGCTCACCGATCTCTACAGGCAGAGGGGGGCGCTGGTGGCGGGGTGGAGCCTCTACACCCCCAACCCTAGGGTCCTAGCCAACGTTAACAGGCCCGAGGACCTAGAGGCCGAGCCAAGGCCGCCCCGGGCCGCGGATATCAGGAGGCCCGCCGGCGAGTACTATGAGGCAGCCCTGGAAGCCATGGAAGCCGGGGAGAGGGTCGCAGCCATGGAAGCCCTAGAGGCCGAGGCCGTGGAACTCGAGCGCCGGAGGCTCCTGCTCCTCGCCAGGCACGCAATGGAGGACTACAGCTCCATCGAAGAATCATACCTAAATAGTACGGGGCTATAAACGGGAGCCAAGAGGGTTAGCGGGGTTCGAAGGCCCCCACTAAGAGATATATCCTCTGAGCCCGCACCTATTCTGAGGAACGATTACCTGGGGGTGCGCGCTTTGGGCGCTATATTCCAGGGCGACGAGCTCCTCATAATACTAGTGATACTACTACTAATCCTAGGCCCAACGAAGCTCCCAGCCCTCGCACGCGGGCTGGGCCAGGCCGTGAGGGAGTTCAGGAAGGCGGCCCATGAGATTGAGGAGCCGGTGAAAGAGGTTA
>JALWEW010000031.1 GCA_027039295.1 Acidilobaceae archaeon | reverse complement strand
CTCTTATAGACGTAGTGGACTGGCTTCAAGTAGTAGCCGGATCCCCTGATGGAGAGGTTGTACTCGTAGACAGCCTTCCTGGCGAGCGCGCTCAGCTCCCTGGCGGCCTCTGCTCCCCCATAAACCCTAACAAGGCACTGGGGCGGCTCCCTCGGCTCTTCCAACTCATCCCCCCTCCGTGGGGGTTAGCTCGTCGCAGGCTCACGTCACAGCCGCCCCATACTATTTGTATACACGGGCTTTAAGAATTCTAGGTTTCTAGGTTAGGAGACAAGTGTAGAGGTATATGTTAATATTAGTTTAAATGTTTAAGTGATCGGTATACCGGGTTGGCTTTGATAGTGATAAACCGGCCCCCGACTTTTTGTTCCCCGGTGTGGCTAGGGTGGGCTACATCTGGCACCCCCCTAGGGAGGTGGTTGAGCAGTCTAACGTCAAGAAGTTCATGGATAGGATGGGCTTCTCCTCATACAAGGAGCTTGTCGAGAGGAGCACGAGCGATATCAAGTGGTTCTGGGGCAACCTGCCCGAGTGGCTCGGGGTCGAGTGGTTCAAGGAGCCCAGGGAGGTAGTCGACCTGAGCAGGGGGCCCGAGTGGGCCAAGTGGTACCGGGGGGGCCTACTGAACGCCGCCTATAATGTGGTTGACAGGCTCGTCAAGATGGGCCTCGGCGACCGGGAGGCCTTCACCTGGGTGGGCGAGGACGGCTCCGAGAGGAGGGTCACCTACAGGCAGCTCCTGGACGAGGTCTCGAGGTTCTCCGCCTACCTAGCCGAGGTGGGCGTGGGCGAGGGCGACGTTGTGGCCATCTACGCGCCCATGCTGCCGGAGTCGATAGCCGCCATGCTCGGCGCTATCAGGATAGGGGCGATAGCGAGCCCCATATTCTCGGGCTTCGCCCCACCAGCGGTCGCCGAGAGGCTCGTGCAGTCCGAGCCCAAGGTCCTAGTGACGGCCGACGGCTACCCGCGTAGGGGCAGGCTGGTTAGGCTCAAGGAGAGCGCCGACGAGGCGATAGAGCTGGCCCGGAGGGCCGGAGCCCCCGAGCCTCGGGTCCTCGTCATTGAGAGGATGAAGCGCGGCGACACTCCATGGAGGGAGGGCAGGGATGAGAGGTGGAGCGATGCACTCAAGGGAAAAGCGCGCTCGGACCCGGGCCCCGCCGAGCTGGACCCCGAGCACCCGGCCCTCCTACTCTTCACTAGCGGCACCACGGGCAAGCCGAAGGGCGCCGTTATAAGCCACGCCGGGACCCTGCTCCAGCCCTCTAAGGAGCACTACTTCAACCTAGACATCCACCCGGGCTGGGAGGAGCCCGGGGATAGGCTCTGGTGGATAACCGACATAGGCTGGATGATGGGGCCCTGGCAGGTCGTGGGATCCCAGTTCCTCGGGGCAAGCCACTTAATAGTTGAGGGCTTGCCCACCTACCCGCACCCCGGGAGGGCCTGGGAGCTCATAGAGAAGTATAGGGTGACACACTTCGGCTTCGCCGCTACGGCGGCGAGGCTCCTCAAGAGGGATGCGAGCCACCTAATCGACGAGTACGACCTCTCGAGCCTGAGGGCCTTCGGCAACACGGGCGAGCCCATAGACCCCGACACCTGGATGTGGGTCATGAGGGACCTAGGCGAGGAGAGGAGGCCACTCATAAACCTGAGCGGCGGCACGGAGATATTCGGGTGCTTCCTCCTCCCAAGCCCCGTGGTCCCCCTCAAGCCCTCCACCCTCTGGGGCCCCGGCCTGGGCATGGATGTCGACGTGTTCGACGATGAAGGCAGGCCCGTCAGGGGGGTACCAGGCTACCTGGTGGCGAAGAAGCCAGCCCCGAGCATGACGAGGGGCCTCTGGAGGGACCCGGAGCGCTACATCAAGACGTACTGGAGCCGCTTCCCCGGGGTATGGTACCACGGCGACTACGCCCTCATAGACGAGGATGGCTACTGGTACATACTGGGTAGGGCGGACGACGTGATAAAGGTTGCGGGCAAGAGGATCGGGAGCCTCGAGCTCGAGGGCATACTAACCAGCCACCCAGCGGTGGCCGAGGCCGCCTGCGTTGGGGCTCCCCACGAGCTGAAGGGTGAGGTGATCATATGCTTCGCGATACCAAAGCCCAACGCCAGCACGGAGGGCCTGGAGGACGAGCTGAGGAGGATGGTCGAGGAGAGGCTTGGCAAGGCCTTCAGGCCCGAGAGGGTCTTCATAGTGGACGATCTGCCGAGGACTAGGAGCGGGAAGATAACTAGGAGGGTCATAAGGGACCTAGCCAGGGGCATCGAGCCCAGGGAGCTGAGCGTCCTCGAGAACCCGGAGGCAGTCGAGAAGATAAAGAGGCTCCTCGAGAGCCTCCGCTAGCCCCCCCTCTGCCCGTAGAAGCCCCTCTCTATGAGGCTCTTTACCTTGCACTCCTGGCACAGCCATAGCTGCTCTATGACCCACTCGTCCACACCCGACTCCCTGAGCTGCTTCTCGAGGAGCTTCAGGTGCTTCATGCTACCGATGGGCCTGCCGCACCTCCTGCACCTCGCGACCTCGTCCCTCGCTAGGACCTCGCGCTTGCCTAGGATGCTCTTGTCGAATAGGTACTCGAGCCGTAGGGCCCCGTAGGGGCACGCCGCCTGGCAGGCCCCACACGCCGTGCACTCCTCGGCGTTGAAGACTATCCTCTTCTCGTCCCCCGTGTACTCGACCTGGATGGCCCTGTAGGGGCACATATTCGCACAGGCATCGCATACGAGGCACCTATCCTCGTCTATGAGTGGGTGGGCCACGATGGGCGAGGAGAAGCGGGCCCTCTCGACCCCGTAGGCGGCTAGGATCCTGTAGGCCGCGGTCTTATCGGCCACGAGGGACTCGACGCCCTCCAGGACCCTCGAGCGGGGCCTGTGGCCTGCTAGCTCCTCCACAAGCTCGTCGACGCTCCCTATGACGCCCCTCCTGGCCCCTAGGGGCTCCATCTCCTCCAGCCACCTCTCAACGGCGCCTCCGTCAGCACAGCGCTCGGAGCGGGCATCGTCACAGGCTACCAGGACGTCGAAGCCCCTCGCAGCCGAGAGCAGCATGTGGAACTCCGTGAACCAGCCGGGGCACTCGACCGGCACGAAGACTATGGGGTACCCGGGCCTCTCCCCGAGGCTCTCGAGCCCCTCGGAGAGGGCCCCCAGCATGGAGGTGCACACCGCCACCGCCACGCCGGGCTCCCTGGTCTCGCGGCGTATCTTGTCTAGGAGGTAGTCGTAGGCCTTTATGTTATACTTGGGCATGAGGAGGAGCCCGAAGGGGCAGGCCGCAGTGCATACCCCACAGCCCGTGCACTTGTAGACATCCACCTGAGGCGGCTTCCCCTCGAGGGCCCCGTGGGGGCAGGCCTCCACGCACGCGCTACAGTGCTTCCAGGAGCCGCACATTGAGGGGTTCAGGAGTATGGGGGCTGGCGCGTACTCGACGACGGCGGCGAGCGGGTTCGTTAGGAGGGTCCTCCTATCCACGGCCTTGCGCGGCGTGGCGCGCGTCAGGGCCTTACCCGCCATTGATGCGAGGGCGGCCGCGTACTTAGCCGCTAGGAGCGTCCCCGGGGAGGCGTGGGGGGCGAGTAGCTCTAGCTCGACGGCGTCAACGGGGGTGTAGAGGTATGGGTTCAGCCCCCTCTTCCTAGCCTCCACAATGATCTCCTCGTACTCCCTCCAGGCACCCCCGTAGGCGGCTACCGTGACCTCGCCCGAGTCGAGGTATGCAAGCACTAGATCCGCTATCCTATCGGGCTCCACCACCTGAGCGGCGGCGGGCTTCTCTGAGAGCATGCCAGCCACGTCACTACCCACGAGTAGGGCCATGTACTACCCCTCGAGGAGGGGCGTGGGGGGCGGGGCGATATACGTGCACGCCTGTACACCCGGCAGCCGGGCCTAAGGGCTACCCTATGGAGGGCGGCTCGCTGACGAGTGGGCTCCTCCTGCGCCTCCTCGCTCTTATCCTTATCTCGGCCTCGGGCGTCTTGTGCCTGGCCCCGAGCCTGGCGGCCAGCACTATGGCCAGGAACATGGCTGTGCCTATAACGGTCATACCTATACCGCTGGGGTCGGGGCTTATCACTGCTCCCAGGAACATGCTGGCGAGGAAGAGGTACTTGAGGTTCTCGCCGTGGAACCACTTCTCATCCACTATGCCCATCGCCACAAGCAGGTACACTATCAGGGGGGCCTCGAAGGCCAGCCCGGTGGCCACCGCTATTAGGATTATGGTCGTGAAGAGCTGCTGCACATCCGATATAGCTATAAGCTTGTTCCCGACGACGGCCACGGACGTTATAATCATTATCTTGAAGGCGAAGGGGAGGACGAACATGAAGGCCAGTATCAGGCCCACCATGAAGAGGCCGACCGCTACTATGGCCAGCTTCTTGAACCACCTCTTCTCGTGGGGGAAGAGGGCCGGCTCTATGTAGGCGTAGACCTCGTGGGCTATGACGGGGCTGGCCCCGAGGATGCCGAGGAGGAGTGCCGACTTTATCAGGAGGCTGAAGCCCGCGAAGGGGTTGTACTGGGCTATCTGCACCTGGTAAACGTGGCCCTTCCAGGTGACCTCCTTGGGTAGGACGTAGTTTATGATGTAGTTGGGGAAGTAGCTGACGAGCGGGATGTAGTACTTGAAGTTTATGGGCACAAACGAGAGGACGCCCGAGGCTATGAGTATCGCAATGAAGATCCTCCTAAGCCTTATGGAGAGCTCCACCAGGTGATCCATTATGGGCCTCTCCACGTCGTTCGGCGGGTTACCGTCACTCGGCAGCTCGCGGCGGAGCCCACTCAAGCCGGAAGCGCCCCCTGCACCAGCTGGGCAAGCCCGCTAAAAACGAGGGCCCATAGCTGGGTGGAGCCCTAAGGGCTTGGCGGGCTAGAGGAGCCCCTTCTCTTTAGCCTTCTCTATCACCTCAGCCCTCAGCTCCTCCCTGCTCTTGCCCTCGGTGCTGATGCCCAGCTTCTCGGCCAGCGCCTTGATGAGGGCGTCATCCGCCTCCCCCGTCTTGGTTAGGGTGGCCGTGGCTGCGCCGCCCGCCTGGGCCTCAGTCGTGGCTGTGGCCGCGGGGGCTAGGCCCTTGGGGGGGCT
>JALWEW010000030.1 GCA_027039295.1 Acidilobaceae archaeon | reverse complement strand
ATGTTGGAGTGGTAATGTACTACTCCGGCATAGCGGGCCGCACGATGCAGACCCTCCACACCCACTTCGGGGCACTCTCATCGACGATAGCCTACACTACCATGATGCAACTCAGGGCCCCCCCCAACTCGATGGTCGTTGCCCCTCTAACCCACATCCTAGGCCTCCAGGCTGGCCTGCTCTCATCACTCTACTACGGCGGCACGGCAGTCCTCATGAGGAGGTGGAACCCCACGGTGGCGCTCTACGCCATAGCCTCCTGGGGGGTTAACTACCTCTCAGGAGCCCCCATGATGCACGAGGCCCTCCTGGCCGAGGCCAAGAAGAGGGGGCTACCACCGGGCTGGTCCCTCGAGCTAGGCGTCTCGGGCGGCGCGCCCCTGAAACCGGAGGTACAGGAGGAATACCCCAAGGTAACTGGGGCGCCCCTCGTGCAGCTCTACGGAATGACTGAGACCTGGGTCGTCACATTCCAGCCGAGGCACCTGGCCCACGTGAAGGCTACCGTGGGCATTCCACTCCCCGACGTCGACGCCAAGATAGTTGACCCCGAGAACCCCACGAGGGAGTTGGGCCTCGGGGAGACCGGTGAGCTTCTGATTAAGGCCCCCTGGGTTATGAAGGGCTATGAGGACGAGGAGGAGAACAAGAGGGCCTTCGTTGACTCCTGGATCAGGACGGGCGACCTGATGGTGATGGATGAGAACGGCCTACTATACTTCAGGGGGGTGAGGAAGAGGATGATAAAGTACAAGGCCTACCCCATATTCCCGAGAGACCTCGAGATCATACTTGAGAAGCACCCAGCCGTGGAGAAGGCCTACGTCTACGGCGAGCCACACCCAGACTACGGCCACCTGCCGGCGGCGAAGGTGGTCCTCAAGCCAGGCTACAAGGGCATGGTAACCCCCGAGGAGCTGATGGACTACGTCAACAGTAGGGTGGCATTCTACAAGAAGATAAGGAAGATAGAGATCGTCGACAAGCTACCCTAGCCGCACGTGAATCCCTCCCCTCAAGACTGGGCACCTCTTTTCCATGCGCTGCCTTTATATGCTACGAGGACAGTTGTTTTTAGAATGGATAGAACTCGCTCTCAATAGACCTCGTCAGTCTCAATATTAGCGAGGTTAGCTCGTCCTTGGTAACCCTAGACTTGGGGCCTATCTTGACGAGGGTGAAGAGGTCCCCGGGCAGGGATACGGGGAGCTTCTCGAAGCCGTACTTCATCACGGGGACCTCCATTATGAACATAGCGTACACCCTGCACTCGTCACCGTAGCAGTCCCAGTAGTCAGGGTTACCCCTTATGAGCAGCACTTTATCATCGAAGAAGGGATCTGTCACCGTAGCCTCCAGCAGTGTCGAGCCTATGCCGTGGCGGCGCCACTTCCTGCTGACCTCAGTTGCTATGTCGTACACGTCCTCGAACGCTATCTTCGACGGGAGACCCTCGAGTGTCCACTGGTAGGCAACGAGGAACCCTACTATCTCGTCCTCGTGGGTCGCTATGGCGACGTAGTCGCCTCTCTCAGCGGCCTTGGCGAGGGGCTCGACCCCCATAACCGGGTTTATGAAGTACCCGAAGCCCTGGGCGAGCTTGTAGCTCCTTATCGAGGCTGCATCGCACCTCCTCTTGACCTCTATGTCGCCCCTCTCACTCCTGATGA
>JALWEW010000029.1 GCA_027039295.1 Acidilobaceae archaeon | reverse complement strand
TCCAGAGGCTCGTGGCAAAACAGCTCGTAGACGTCGCCTACCAGGGTGAGGCGGGGCTGAGGGAGGCGGTGATAAAAGCCGAGAACGTCGTCCAAACCCAGCTATATAGGGACGCAGTCAACGCTCTCGAGGAGTTCAAGAGGCACCTAGCCAAGGGTACAGGGCTAGTTGTCTATGGCGATAGGGAAGTCAAGGAGGCACTCGAGATGGGGATGGTGAAGACCCTTCTTATCCACGAGGATAGGGAGGATATAGAGGAGTTGAAGGCACTGGCCGAGAACTACGGCGCCACACCGGTGGTTATACCCTCGAGCCTGCCGGAGGCCGAGTGGTTCAAGAACGCCTTCAACGGCCTAGCAGGGATACTGAGGTACAAGATTAGGTAGCCGTTCTCAGTCCATGCTGTAGAGCTCAGCTACCCTCTCGACGCCCCGTATGCTCTCTATGAACTCCCCGGTTGATTGGGTGACGGCGTCGCGCCACCTAGGGTCGTGGCGCGCCATTAATGCCCGTATCCGGTCCCCACGCCACTCATCCCTATTAAAGAGGGGCGGCTTTACTACCTCGAGGCCCGCATCGCGGAATATCTTGGTTATTATGGGGTTCCTGGCTAGTATGAAGTCCACCCTCGGCACGTAACTGAGGACGTAGGTCACACAGCCGATATTAGTCTCGAGCGTCTCTATGGTGGCCGTGACCAGCCTCGAGAGCGGGATCCCCTCATCAATGAATGATAACCTAATCATCTCTATTCTCTCGCCGGCAGTGAATGGATTGCGGGGAGTGTAGTTCTCGGACGCCATACCGACTAGTAGCACGATCTCGTCTATACCGAGGTTCTCGAAGGCCCACTTGACTATGGATAGGTGGCCCTTATGGAACGGTTGGAACCTGCCAAATATGAGCGCCCTTCTAACAGCCAACAGACCCGGCACCGACTGCCCGAGCACTCGGGCTCGAGTAAAAAGGGGAGCCCGAACTCCACAATAAGGAGTGCGCGATGGAGCTGTCCATGCGCCATAGAGCCATGAGGCGCTGGGGCGGCCCTGGCATAGGGGAGCCATGGAGCTGGCTGCTGGCGCTAGCGGCCCTCATGCTTGGCGTGGGCGGTCTGGAGGCCTTCACGCCCCACGGCGTTGCAAGCGGGCTCGTTTCCGGTGTTGCTATAGGCTTCATAGTACACGAAGCGGCACACCGTAACGTCGCGCGTAGGGCCGGGATGCACTCGGAGTTCGTGGCATCGCCCATAGGCATCCTGATAACGGTCCTCTCGGCGGTGTCTCCAATAAAGATCCTGGCCCCAGGGTATGTGCAGGTATGGGGCTACAGGTTCAACCCAACAGGTGCTATGAGAAGCGTGGAGGCTGGTCCCCTATCGAATGTGCTCCTTTCAGTGCTGCTTACCACGGCAGCCCTACTAATCCCTCGGGGGGCACACCCGGGCCTCCACTCCTGGCTTCTGGGCGCTGGCGGCATAAACGCCTGGCTCGCCCTCTTTAACCTGCTACCAATACCCCCGCTCGATGGCTACAAGCTCTTCAACTCGAGTAGGAGGCGTTGGGCGCTCTTAATGCTAGCATCGGTCATTATCTACGCTTTCTACTATGCTGTGCTCTAGCGCGGGGCCACCTGCTGTGGCGCCGAATCTAGATCATGTAGAAGGCGTAGTTTACTACGTCCTGGAAGTCGTTGGGTAGGGCCTTGCCCTTCGACTTGTAGTATTCGTAGACCTTCTCGAGGAACTTGATGAAGACGGGGCAGTTCTCGAACTTTCCATCCCTATCGCATCTATCCTGCCTCCCCTCAACTGTCACCATCAGGAGGCACTGCTTAGTTTTCTTATCATAGTACGGGCAGAGCTTATGATACTGCTTAGCGCTTCTAATCATTTTCTGTATCCATCTCTTCTCGGGAGTGAGTTCCTTCTCTTCGACGCCGACATCCTCGTCTATAAACTCGTCGTCTCCCCGGGAAGCTACCAAGCTCTCACCCGCTTTCCCGGAGGGGCTAGGGGTATTTCACTCCCCACCATAATACTCCTCTTCGTCATCCAGGTAGTAATAGCCCTCCTCCTCCAGGAACTCGGCTAGATAATAGTACCCCTGGCGGTCAACGACAACCTTGTTCTCCTTCATGAGCTCGTTGAGGGCGTACCTTATCTTATCCTCGCTTGCCAGTCCCGAGAGGTACGAGTGTAGCTCCCTTATGTTCATTCTCTCATGCTTGCGCAGCAGGTTTAATAGTATCTCCTTTAGCTCCTCCTCGTTGGGAGCCGTATACACGATCACGTCGGGGTCCTCATAGACCACGCTTAGATTATTGGTTATCTCGACATCGTCCCCCTTCTCCTTCATAATATGACCCCCCGAGCACTCGGGCGGTAGAGGTTCTATCAGCCCTTATATCTCTTAGAGCGAAGCGTTGGATAGGAATACTGCTTCATTAAGAGCTACAAGTGTTTACCCTACACCTTTCAAAGCCTAAGACCAGGGCCCCTCACGTCTTAAGAGGAGACCCCAGACCAGGGGCCAGGTAGGGGGCCGGGCGTGAATCCTTGGGACTCGATTCTACTGAGCCTAGCAGCCACGAGGGAGCTTATAATGGATGAGGCACGCAAGCTTGAAAAGATGGAGGCTGTACTAGCGGATAGCGGCTCGCCAGGACTTAACGCCCTCAGGGCCTGGATAGTTTCACTGCACGGCCTAGCGCGGAGGGTGAGTATCGTAGAGGGCTACTTGAAGAGCGGTTTGAGAGCCTCCGCCAGCCTCGAGGCCTGCTCAAGCCTCGAGGTCATCTATAGGATGCTTAGTGGGCCCCGGGATCCCGTTTACGAGAACGTGAAGGTGCCATTAGCCTCATTAGCCGCCTTGCTCCAGAGGCTCTGCGGGGATGAGCGGTAACTCGGCCTCTTCCGAAGGCTCGATGAGGACGCTTTAGGCCAGCGACCCGCCCGGCAATGAATTTTAGGGTCGAACACCTATTATGCTCGAGGGGTGATAGTATGGCCGAGGGGCAGGGCGAGGTTGTGACTATTGAGGTAGACTTCTCCCACATACCTGTTAAACCGACGACGCCGAAAGAGGTGCGCGAGCTAGAGCTAGCCCTAATCATCGGGACGCTCTTCAGGCCTGACGTACTAAAGATGATCATGAGCCCCGAGGAATTCACGACGTGGGTCGATAGCTTGGCGGTAGCGGCCGGCGCTCTAGCCCGGGAGAAGGCGGGGTATCCGATCTCGAAGATAGCCGACGAGCTGGGCAGGACGGAAGCCACCATAAGGAACCACCTCCAGGGCCGCACGAAGGCCGGCGCCCTAGTAGCCGAGACCTACAAGATGCTAGCCAGAGGCAAGCTAAAGATAGCGATACCAGCAACCACGGGGCTGGCTCCACGCGAGGAAGTGGAGTCACTCAAGAAGCAGCTTGAGGAAGCTAGGAGGGAGGTAGAGGACCTCAAGGCAAGGCTGCAGAGGATAGCAGGTATTGCCCGCGAGATAGTGGATAAGGCTGGCATTATAGTGAAGGAGGCTGGCGCGGAGGGATAGTTGGGGGAGGCGCTGCGTAATGGCTTCTCAGCAGAGGAAGCAATACATGATGTATCCCCGGATCTTTTTGTTGAACCGGAAACCCTCTAGTGAGTGTGAGTACTTTGAGGTCGAGAAGACCTCGGAGGGCCTCTACGTGGCTTACTGCAAGGTCCTAGGCAGGTACCTGACACTCTATCAGGTCGAGAAGTGCGAGAAAGCCTGGAAGACCTGTCCCTATAGGAGGTTCGGTGTTGCAGTCAGCTAGGCCTGACCCTCCTCACGCTGACGCCCAGCTCCTTAGCCTTAGACAATAGCTCCTCGCTGACGCGGGGCCCCGCTCCGTAGAGGACGAGCACGGGTCTACCCTTGCCCTCGGCGTTGCTGGCCAGCTCCTCGACAATACTGGTCGGGACCTTGCCCGAGGACCAGTAGACCCTCACAGCGAGGGACTCGCGCCTCTTCCACGCCCTAAAGTGCACCGGAGCCCCTGGGTCATCGGATATCACGTCAACCTCATAGCCAGCCATCCTATAGCGGGCAGCCACCTTACCTGGAACGCCGTACCTGCTGGCTAGCTTCTTGGCCTCGAAAGCCTGTTCTGCAGTCACCATCCCTTGATCGCCTCCCAGCTGAGGCGGGCTCTGGGTAGCCCTTATAATTCGCATGGGAGGCGGGGCCTGCTCCTAGGGCTCTATTACAGTCCCGGACTCCAGGTTGATCACATCTATGGCCTCGTCTAGATGGCCTATGACAGCTCTCCTCCCCGTCTCTTCAACGAACTCCACTGCCGCCTCGACCTTCGGGCCCATGCTACCCGGGGGAAAGTAGCCCCTCTCGAGGAGCCTCCTCGCTTCTTGAGTGCTGAGCCGGGCGAGCCACCTCTGGGTGGGCTTGCCGAAGTCCAGCGCGACGCCCGGTACATCTGTTAGTATGACGAAACGCTCTGCCTCGATGAGCCTTGCTAGCACGGAGGAGGCGAGGTCCTTATCTACAACGGCTTCAACCGGCTCTAGGTCCTCGGTTACGGGGATCCCGCCTCCCCCAACGGCGATCGTTATGACTCCACTGGAGGCGAGTGTTTTAATTATGGGCGCCTCCAGCACGTCGAGGGGCCTCGGGCTCGGCACCACGCGCCTATAGCCCCCGCGGGCGTCGCGGCGCATGACCCAGCCCCTCTCGCGGGCCAGCCTCATAGCCTCCTCCTCGCTGTAGTAGAATCCTATGGGCTTGGATGGATTCGAGAAAGCAGGGTCAGACCGGCTAACCACGACCCTGGTCACTATGGTCGCAGCTGGTACATCCATGCCCCTCCTCCTAGCGGCTATCGTTATCGAGTGCTGTATCAAATACCCCAGCCAGCCCTGGGTCATGGCGTCAACTATGTCGAGGGTCTGCCGGGGCCTCTCCGGCGGGAGCGACTCCATAGCCTCTAAGAGGTAACCAGCCTGCGGGCCGTTTCCGTGTGTAACCACTATACGGTACCCCCCGAGGTATGCCTCCACGATGGCCTCAGCAGCCCTCGAGACGTTACGCCAAGCCTCCCGGGGATCTCCCCTCTCACCCTTCCTTAGGATGGCATTACCGCCTAGGGCCACAACGATAAGCTCCTCCATGACTTCCCCCTCGGCTATCGAGAGCCAAAAAGACTAGCAGGGTGGGGTTAGCCCTCCAGCTTGGCCCTAGCCCTCTCGAGGAACTCGTCGACGTACTCGCTTATGCTGGGGCCTTCTATTATCTCTAGCTCGTAGGAGACCCTCACGACGGGCTTATCTATCTCTATGAGCCTCGTTATATCAGCTGGCGTCCCTAGTATGACGGCGTCGGCTGGGACTCTCTTTATCGTCTCTTCGAGGTCCCTCAGCTGCTCCCTGGAGTAGCCAGTGCTCGGGAGGACGTTGGCCATGTGCCTGTAGGTCTCATACATCTTCTTTATCACGCCGACCGCATAGGGGCGCGGATCCACGATCTCGGCGGCGCCATACTTCTTGGCTGCGACGTATCCAGCGGCGTAGGGGGCGCCTCCGTGTGTTACGGTGGGCGAGTCCTCCAGCACAAGAACCTTCCTGCCCTCCACAAGCTCGGGCTTGTCAACGGTTACGACACTCCTCGCTACTGAGATCTTCGCGTGGGGGTTGACCCTCCTGATATTCGCCTTTACCACCTCTATGGCCTCGCTGGTGGCCTGGTCGGCCTTGTTAATTATCACGGCGTCAGCCATCCTCACGTTAACCTCGCCGGGGAAGCTCCCCACCTCGTGGCCCGGCCTCATAGCGTCGGCCACTGTTATCATGTAGTCGGGCCTCACGAAGGGCCAGTCATTGTTTCCTCCATCCCAGAGTATTATGTCTGCCTCCCTCTCGGCAAGCGCCACTATCTGCCCATAGTCCACGCCAGCGTATACGGGTATGCCCATACGTATGTACTGCTCGTACTCCTCCCGCTCCTCGACCGTGACGCCGTAGCGGTCTAGGTCCTCCGTTGAAGCGAACTTCTGCACAGCCATCTTGGCTAGGTCGCCGTAGGCCATGGGGTGCCTTATGGGAGCCAGCCTGTAACCCCTCCTCGTTAGCTCGCGCGCTATAGCCCTTGAGACCGTGCTCTTCCCGGCGCCTGTCCTCACAGCTGTAACCGCTATCACGGGCTTGGAACTCTCTATCATGGTGTCCCTGGGGCCCAGTATCATGAAGGAGGCGCCGGCCGCGAGGGCCCTGCTCAGCTTCTCCCCGACATCACTGTAGAGGAGGTCACTATAAGCTAGGACGACGATATCCACGCCCAGGTTCTTGACTATCTCCTCCATCTGGGACTCGGGCAGTATTGGTATACCATGGGGATAGAGCTTGCCTGCCAGCTCTGGAGGGTACCTCTTGCCGATTATGCCCGGTATCTGGGCGGCGGTGAAGCCCACGACCTCGTACTCGGGGTTGTCCCTGAATACCATGTTGAAGTTGTGGAAGTCCCTGCCCCCAGCGCCTAGTATTAGGACCCTCCTCCGTCTCACATGTAACACCAAGCGTTACACAACGGGGTGTAGCGGAATATAAGCGCTGACCCCCGGGAGGCGAGCCAATATTTTAGGGTGGCCCCAGCGTAAGCCCCGTAGCGGGGCTTCAAGTGGTGGCTAAACGGGCTCGCTCCAAGAAGGCCAGGGGCACTCGTGGCCCCACGCTGGCTGACTTCTACACCGCTATAGAGAGGGTATCGTGGCCCTTAACCATAGCGTTGCTCGTGGCCGTGATAGCCATCGGCCTCTACATAAGGCTGCTCCCAGCGTTACACTACAAGCTGGAGCTGGACGCCAGCGACCCGTGGATAGAGTACTGGATAACGAAGTACATCTACGACCACGGCCTCTTCCACCTATCGGGTCTGCGCGACGTTAAGCTCTTCTGGTACCCCGAGGGCAGGGACTTCATAACAACGTCGAGAATAGGGTTGCCGTGGCTGGCGGCCGCCACCTACCCTATAGCGAGGCACTTCGGCCTAACGCTCCGGGAGTGGGTTGCGCTAGTACCACCCATTGCGGCGGTATTCGGCGTGGTATTCGTGTTCGGCTTCGTCTACAGCCTCACCCGCTCCAAGCTCGGGGGCCTCGTGGCTGCGAGCCTCTACTCCCTCACGCCGGGAGCCATAGTGAGGACGACTGTAGGCTTCGTCGAGAAGATAGGGGTTGCCTTCCCGATACTCGTGCTCTACCTCTGGGTCCTCCTACTCGCATTCAGAGCTAAGAGGCCCTCCAGGAGGGCCCTCCTAGCCTTCACCGCTGGCGCCATCGCCGGGGCGATAGGCTTCATATGGGGAGGCTACGCTATAGCCCTAGGCCTGCTCGTGCTAATAGCGCTCCTGGAGCCTTATCTCGAGCCGCCAACCGTGGGGAGGCTCCTCCACATATACATACCGGCATCGATTGGGGCGTACCTGCTCCTAGCTGTAAACCCGGCCTTCGGCCCGCTCTACATAGAGAGGTTCTACGGCCTCCTAGCGGTAGCCCCGGCGGTGCTCTACGCGCTCTTCGTAGCGGCTAGGCGCTGGGCTGGAGCCTACAACTGGAGGGTACACACCTGGATCCTCCTAGCCCTAGGCGTGATCATCGCTTCCCTAGTGGCATCAGGATACAGCGGCCTAGGAGGTAGGGCGCTCGCAGCCCTCGGGGCGAAGAGGCTGAGCCCCCTAGTCGAGAGCGTCCAGGAGCACATGCCGGCTTCGTGGGGGGTCATCTTTAGGGAGTACGGCGTCGCCCTGGTGCTCAGTCTGATAGGCATTGTAGCGGAGCTATACCTGGCCTACACAGGGAGGCACTCGGGCCCCTACGCAGCGATGGCCCTCGCCATATACATAGCCGCCCTGCTGCTACTCTACGCTAACAAGAACATGAGCTACTTCACGGAGATGGCGGCATCCATGAACGCCCTGGCGGCGGGGGTATTCACGGGCACCATAATGCTCCTGCGCGGATCGGAGCCCCCGCCCAGGAAGGCGAGGGCCCGCAGGAGGCGGGAGGAGGTAGACCAGCTGCACGCCGTCATGGCAACCGGTATAGTCCTAATAGTACTAGCAGGTGTGGCGTTCAGCCTCAACACTGCGTATGCGATGAACGCCTCCAAGGCCCCCGCAATAATGACCTCGATGCTTGGAGCGCTAGCCGAGAGGAGGGGCAACAAGACGGTAGTAGTAGTTCCAGTTAATGGGGCCTGGATTGACGCGCTCGACTACATTAAAACGCATACGAGGCCCGATGCGCTCATAGTGTCGTGGTGGGACTACGGTTACTGGATAACGGTCAACACGAATAGGACCACTGTAGCGGATGGTGCAACGCTGAATGAGACCCAGATACGCATACTGGCCCGCGTACTCACGGGCACGGAGGACGGTGCGTCGGCCCTCCTCAAATACTACTTCCACGCGGTACCAAATAACACGTACATAGTCTTCTACGACGTCTTCTACGCGCTCTACAATAACGGCACGATGACAGTGCTCCCCATGCCCAGTGTGAACAGGGTCAACAGCACCGACGTCTTCATAGTCCACGGTCAGGGCGACCTCCCGAAGTCCTTCCAGATGCTCAGGATAGGCTACAGGATAAACCCATTCGCCCCCACGCCATTCACAAGCAAGTACTCGACCACAGTCTATGTAGGGGGAGTAGCGTACCACCACTTCCCCGGATTCGTCGGGGAGCCCGACTCCAACAGGCAGCTCGTCTACAACACACTCCTCTACAAGCTAACAGTCTACGGTCTCTACAAGCTCAATGATGGCTTCAACCACTTCATACTGGATAGCGGCTGCGAGACCATACTCCACAAGCTAAACACGACGCACCCAATAGTGTTCCCGTCAGTCCTACGCGCCTACAGGGCAGCCACCCTAACGCCGGTCACGCTCCACAGGTTCACCCTGGTCAACATGTCAATAGGATGCCCCGTAGACGCCGCGACGCTGAGCAATAAGGGCGAGGCCAGGCTCCTAATGGTCATAGTATTCATCTACAAGTGGACGGGCTAGCGGGCCCGGCCACCTATTAAGGAGGCCTCCACACGAAGCAGTGGCCCCCGGGGGTTCAGCTGGTTTGATGCGCTCACGCAAACGCCAGAACCCGCGGATACTAGCTGCAAGGGCCCTCCAGAGGGTTCGCCTAGCCCGTATGAGCATAGCACGACTCGCTCACAGGCTGAGGGAAGGCTCCGCTGACGCTAGGGGCTCCGAGGACCTCTTAGTCACGCTTAAGAGAATAGAGGATATACTGGAGTATATCAGCTTGAAGCTTGAATTATACCTTGCTACGGGCGTGGCTCTGAGCGATACCGTAGGAAAGGCGGCGGAGGCTTCTAGAACGCTAGGTGCACTTGCCTCGACCCTGCCCCCCCAGACCGCGACGCTCCTCATGGAGGTCGACGAGGTCCTCAGGGGTCTTGCCGACGCGCATGGGATGGCGCCTGCAGGTCTTGAGTTAACTGGCGCACCTCGAGGCAGTGTTGACGATGAGGAGGTAGCCAGGATACTCAGGGAGGCGGAGGCCGTGGCCAGGCAGAGAGCTAAGGCAGGCCTCGACGTCTAACCCGGCCAGCATGCAGCGGCCAGGGGCGCCCGGGCGTCGCTGAGGGGCTCCTATTGTGGTCCACTCCCCATCGGCGCCTGGCCTCCGGCCTGGCTAGGAGCAGTCACAGCCCCCGGCATTCAGAGAGTGGCAGGCGTCTTAGGGCTCTATAGGCTCTCTTCACAGGATCGGGCGAGTGGACGCTAACCCTTAAGCCCCCAACCGCTTCGCTTCCGCCAGGCGAGGGGCTTGGCTCAGTGGAGCGTCCTAGAGGTCCTACGCTCCAACCCGGACGTGCTGAGGGAAGTCCTAAGGAAGAGATTTATGGACCCCTCACTGGCGGACCGCGCTTATGAGGTCGACCTTAAGTGGCGTAAGATACAGGTGCGCCTCAACGAGGTTAGGCATAGGCACAACCTCGTGACCAAGGCTATAGCTAAGACTAGGGATCCCGAGGAGCGGAGGAGGCTAATAGAGGAGGCGAGGCTCCTCCTGAGGGAGAGGGAGGAGCTCGAGAGGGAGTTCCAGAGGCTCGATGAGGAGCGGAGGAGGTTGTTGGCCCAGCTCCCTAACCTCCTCGATGATGACGTACCTATAGGCGAGGAGGACGCCTACGTCCCCAGGGAGTACTGGGGGAGACCCAGGGTCTGGAGGGGCTTCGAGGACGCCTTCCTGAAGGAGACTGTTGGTAGGGGCTTCAAGGTTGACTACGAGTTGATAGACTGGAGGCCTAAAGGGCACGCTGACATGATGGAGGAAGTGCTTAAACTCGGTGACACGCTGAAGGCGGGTGAGGTCGCGGGATCAAGGTTCTACTACCTCTTCGAGGACCTAGTGTGGCTTGACATGGCGCTCCTAATGTTCGCCATAGATAGGCTGACGGCGAAGGGCTACACGCTCGTGCTCCCACCCTACATGCTCAGGTACAAGGTGATAAATGGTGTAATAGACATGGAGACATTCAAGGATGCAATATACAAGATAGAGGGGGAGGACCTCTACCTAATAGCTACTGCTGAGCACCCGCTCGCAGCGCTCTACAGCGGCGAGGAAATATATGACGACGAGCTACCAAAGAGGCTCGTTGGAGTAAGCCCCTGCTTCAGGAAGGAGGCCGGAGCAGGCAACAGGGACTTGAAAGGCATATTCAGGGTCCACCAGTTCCACAAGGTAGAGCAGTTCATCTACTCCCTCCCAGAGGAGAGCAGGAGGCTCCACGAGGAGCTGATAACAAACGCCATGGAGCTATTCAAGGAGCTAGGGATACCATTCAGGGTCATAAACATCCCCTCGGGAGATCTGGGAGCCTGTGCCGTGAAGAAGTACGACCTAGAGGCCTGGATGCCAGCCCAGGGCCGGTACCGGGAGATGGTGAGCGCGAGCAACTGCACGGACTGGCAGGCCTTCAGGCTCGGAATAAGGCTAGTGAGGAGGAAGGGGATGGAGCGGGGCTACGTCCACACCCTCAATAGTACAGCCATAGCGTCAACCAGGACCATAACAGCGATACTAGAGAACTTCCAGGAGCCAGACGGCACCGTGGTCATACCCAAGCCCCTACGCAAGTACCTAGAGCCATTCGAGGCCGCTCCCAAGGACTACATTAAACCGAGGCCTAAGAGGCCCGCTTAACCCTCCTCCTCAGACCGCCTATCAGCGACGACCAGAGCCCAGTCTTCTCGCCCTCCCTCTGACTGGATCCCCCAGCGCCGCGGCCGAGCGCTATGGCACGGGCCTGGTCGGGCGTCAGGTAGACATACCTCTGAGCGAGCGCCAGCAGGATCCTAGCCTCCTCGTCAGTAGCATAATCCAGGGGATCACCCCTCATGCCGGAGGAGCGCCACCTCTCGACGAGTCTCTCGTTTATCCTCCTAACCTGCGGGTCCGAGTAGAGTGCTGCGAGCACCCACTCATCCTTAATATCGAGTAGCTCCCGGAGCCTATCCTTGACGCTGGTCAAGCCCCTACGCCTCCCCAGCCGCCTGCTGGGCCTGCATCTGCTTCTTCCACTGCTCGACTACGTCATAACCGAATATAGCCTTGAGCATCTCCCTACCCTCCTGAGTCACCCTATCGGGATCCCAGGGCGGGTCGAACGTTATCTCTACCACTACATCCTCGGCCTCGGAGACAGCCTCCCTGACCGCCTCCTCGACGAACGCCGCCACGGTACCGGCTACGGGGCATCCAACAGCCGTAAGCGTCATCAGTATGTAGATCACGGGTTTGCCGCTCTCACCCTTCTCGACGTGTATCTCGTATATCAAGCCCAGGTCGTACACGTTAACAGGTATCTCGGGGTCGTAGACGTCCTTTAAGGCCTTAATTATCCTCTCTATGATCTCGGGGTCGCCGCTGACCACGACTCCATCCTTGTTCCTCGTCACATTCCTACCGCCAGTACCCCCCGTGTTTTCTCCTGACTTGTGCTCGCTCAAGTCTTGATGCACCCCAGCCAATCCCCGCGAGGCTAGGGCTTCGCCGAGGGAATATAGCCTCAGCTACTTGTCCTCCCCCTCTCTCTGAGGTAGACTAGAAGCGAGGCCAGGTATGGCGTGGCTAGGAGAAAGGCTAGGGAGGAGTAGAAGCACGTACTGCAGTGGAGCCACCCGGAGACTATGGCTGACACTGTGGCTGCCGAGGCTAGGGCTATGAAGAGCTTAATCTGGGTGCCCACAGGACCTCTCGGTAACTTTACCACCAAGCTTCTCAGCCTCGGACGCTATCACCTCCGAGAGGGACTCGGCCAGCCTCTTGGCCTCCTCTTCGCTGGGGGCGCTCGCCAGGACCCTCACGTCGAGGATCGGGCCCAAGATCTCGTGGCCCTTGGGGTGGCTCTTAATGTAGGCTGAGGGGTTCCTCCTCGCTAGCTCCTCGAGTACCGGGGCCAGGCCGGACTCGGGCACCCCCTCTATCACGGTCGAGCACTCCCAGAGAGCCATTGGCGGCGCTATCTTCTTCAGCTCTGGTACGACGTAGTTATCGAAGATGGCCTTCATCTCGGCTGGAACCCCCGGCAGCGACACAACTATAACTCCGTCATGCTCCACGAGAACGCCGGGAGCCGCTCCAGCAGGGTTGGGCAGGGGCTTCGAGCCCTTAGGTAAGCGAGCCATCTTCTCGCGCTCGGGGGTCAGAGGCAGGTTCTTCTTGGAGTAGAACTCCTCGACCATCTTCAGAGCCTCAGGGTTTAGCTCCAAGGGCCTACCCAAGGCCTCGGCCACGGCTTCGAGTGTCTTGTCATCATAGGTGGGACCCAGCCCCCCGGTCGTGATTATTACCCTGGCCCTCCCCAGGCCTCTACGCATCTCCTCAACTATGTCCTCCAGGGAGTCGGGGACCTTTATGATCCTCCTCACCCTGAAGCCTAGGAACGTGAGCCTACGGGCGAGCCACGCCGAGTTCGTATCAACGATCCTTCCTATGAGCAACTCGTTGCCTATAGCCAGTATCCACGCCTCGGGCTGGGGCGAGGAGCCTGGCACGGCTGGATCACCAGTACCCGCTCTCATCCCTTCGGGGCGCCGCGCCCCTGTCCGCGGGTCGGCGCGCCAGTCTACCATGCCCGGCGACCCCTTATACCCTTACCGCTAGTGGCTCAGGTCTAGGAGGCTGGTGACGGGTTCCCCAATCTCCCCCTCGTCTAGCGCGTAGTGCACTCTGAGGAAGTTGGACCTGAACTCTGCCACGTCCCTTGCAACGCTCTCCGGGTCCTCCTTGTCGATCAGGACCCTCTTGAAGAACCTCGCTATCTCCTCCATCTCATCCTTGCCCATGCCGAAGCGTGTCATCTCCTGGACCCCAAGGCGCAGCCCGCTGGGGTCCTTGACGTCCTCCGGCCTATCGTATGGTAGGAGGTTCTTGTTCACTATTATGTTAGCCCTCTCGAGGAGCGTGGCGGCCTTAGCGCCCCTGCCCTGGGCCCTTACATCAACTAGCACCTGGTGACTCTGGGTATACCCTAAGTGCTCCCCGAGAACCTTGAAGCCCTCCGCGGCTAGGGCTTCAGCGAGCTTCCTGGCGTTAGACACGATTGCCCTGGCGTAGTCCTCACCGTAGAGCTTCATCTCGACCGCCGTCACGGCTGTGGCGGGTAGCCTGTGGAGGTGGTGGTTGCTCACGAACCATGGAAAGACCACCTTGCTTATGGCCTTGAATAGGTCCCGGTCCCTCGAGGCTATGAGGCCCCCCTGCGGGCCGGGGAAGGTCTTATGAGTAGATGCAGTCATGACGTCGGCCCCCCTATCGAGGGGGTTGGGCCACGCCTTGCCTACGATTAGGCCCAGCACGTGGGCAGCGTCGTATACTACGTGCGCGCCCACGCTATGCGCGATGGGTGCCAGCTCCTTGACGGGGTGGGGGAAGAGGTACACGCTACCGCCGAGTACTATGAACTTCGGTTTGATCTCCTCGATCATCTTGGCTGCCTTATCAATGTCAACGTTCATGGAATCGGGGTCGTAGGGCATTTCCACATGCTGTATACCCAAGGCGCCGAGCGTGCCGAACTTTGTATGGCTAACATGCGCTCCAGCCTGGACGGGCGCAATGAGAGCCTTGTCCCCCGGGCCAGCTAGGACCCTGAACGTGGATGCATTAGCTATGGTCCCGCTCACGGGTCTGAGGTCAACGTAGGCGCCTCCTAGCAGCTCGCCCATGAACTCCTGCGTGGCACTCTCAATCTCGTCGATGTACCTGGTCCCCTGATAGTACCTCTTGAAGGGCTTGCCCTCCGCGTACCTATGCATGAAATCGCTTACATAGACCTTGAGTGCGAGCGGGCTCATAACGTTCTCGCTAGCTATTAGGTTAATCGTCCTCCTCATGCGCCACTCGTTATTCTCCCTCGTGAATCTAATCACGTTCCTCAGGAACCCGTACTCGGACGCCTGCAAGCCCAACCCTCCTCCAGGGCCTATTATCCCCCGCCATACTATTTGCTCCTTATGGGGCCGGCGCATTGACTGTAGTCCCGCATCGCTACTACCGTAGCGTCGGGGAGAGCCTCTCTGTCCTGGGCCTTGGCACGTGGGCCATACGCGACTACCGGGCAGCCGAGGAGGTTCTAGTTAAGGCGGTTGTCGAGTATGGCGTTAATAGCATTGATACCGCCGAGATCTATGGCGGCGGCCTTGCAGAGCAGCTCGTCGGTAGGGTGGCCTCTAGGGTCGGCAGGGACGAGGTATTCATAACCACTAAGCTACCACCGGAGAGGTTCCGCACGCGAGATAGTGCAGTGAAGGCGGCGAGGGCTTCACTTTCCAGGATGAAGCTAAGAGAGGTGGACCTGCTCCTAATCCACTGGCCTGACCCTGTGGCGCCTGTGGAGACGCTCATAAGGAACCTCGAGGCAGTGGCAGACGAGGGCCTCGCTAGGTATGTCGGCGTGAGCAACTTCAGTAAGGCGCTCCTGGAGGAGGCAATGGCTGCCACGAGGAAGTACGAGATCGTGGCTAACCAGATCCACTATAGCATAATGGAGAGGTGGCCCGAGAGGGAGAGCCTCATATCGCTGGCATCGGAGCGTGGCCTCATGATACAGGCGTACAGGGTTATAGAGAGGGGTAGCGTTGCCCTTGATGGAGGCCTGGCTAGGGTCGCTAGGGAGCTAGGCCTTGGCCCAGTCCAGTTGGCGGTTGCTTACGTCATTAATGGATGCAGCACGTGTATGGCTCTAGTGAAGACGGAGACTCCGGAACACTTGGAGGAGCTGGTCAGCGCCGCTACTGTGAGGCTCTCGGAGGGCGTTCTCAGCAAGCTCCGCCATATATAAGTGTAGACAGGGGGTTACTGGTGTCACCTGTTTAATATCGTCCCTCCACTAGTTAGGCCTCCGGTTCTCTAAGGCATTCTCCGGGGAGGGGGGTCCCTGGTGGCTAGTGTAGATGCAACTCCGATAACCGTGAACCTAGCCGTGGACGGTCCTAACGAGTACAGCGCCTTCGTGGAGAAGGTCATAAAGGTTGCCGATAGGGTGAGGAGGGAGTACGGCATAGCTGTGAGGATAGAGGTGCCCTCGACGACGTACTTCGACCCGCTTAGGGGTTGGGTGCATAACCTGGCAGCGGATGAGGTACCCAGTCCTGGTGTGGGCTCGCACTTCTCGATTGTTAGGGATGGATCCTCCGTAGAGGTAAGGATAAACGATGAATGCAAGGAAGATGAACTCGAGAGGGCTCTACTCGAGGCAGCTCTAGCAATAATGTCCCCGAAGACCGCTATGGACGAGGCAAACCCCGTCTACCCTAGCCATAACAGGGATCCGGGATCCTTTGCCTCAGGCGAGTACCTACTCGAGCTCGCCGGGGAGGGGAGCGCTGCTATGTAAGCCAAGGTAAGACTCGGGCGTTGGAGTGAGAGTGGGCGCGCACCTTTCCACGCACGCGTGATTACTACTCTAAGGCCTCTCGGGCGAGGCTCTCCTATTGTCTGGGAGGCCTAGGGCGTGGCCGATAATATGGGAAACCAGATCTCGGGGACTGACGAAGAGCGCCCCACATAGTGGGCACACATAGAACCCCTTCTCGTCAACTTCCACCCGCAGCTTTGAACCAGAGTACTCGATCACTACCTCCTTGCGGGAGCGCTCTTCCTTTGCCATGCGGCCTCACCGATTCAATCAGACACCAGTATATACTCGCTACCAGCTGGAGGCGGTCCTCACCGGCTCGACCCTCCCCATCGCCCCCTCCCCGGGGGCTCTGAGGGTTCGGGCTAGGGCCTAGTCACCCCGCCGGGGGCTGTGCCCCGCCTGACCGTTCCGCCGCCATCTTCATTCCCCCATGGGGGGTCTCGGCGGACGTGAGACCGGCGGGGCCATGGTAATGGTTGGCGTGCTGGG
>JALWEW010000028.1 GCA_027039295.1 Acidilobaceae archaeon | reverse complement strand
CCCATGGGGGGTCTCGGCGGACGTGAGACCGGCGGGGCCCCCCTCGCAGGAGGAGAGCTAAAGAGGCTGCAACCACCCTCTGCACATCGGGGCCCCGGAGGGGGTTAGTGAGTTTGCCCGCGTCCGAGGCTCTAAGCGCTATGAGGGAGATAGCGGTTTTCATCGAGAAGGCTGCCTCGGAGATAGATCCGAGGCAGGTCAACGAGTTCATAGACCTCTTGGTTGATGTATATAAGGCTAATGGAAACCGTAAGATACTCGTCATGGGGGCCGGTCGCAGTGGCCTCGTGGGTAGGGCATTTGCGATGAGGCTCATGCACCTAGGTTTCACCGTTTACGTCCTCGGTGACACGATCGTGCCTAGCGTGACGAACCGCGACGTCGTGATAGCGATATCGGGCTCCGGTAAGACGAGGCTCATAGTGACGGCCGCCGAGGCAGCTAAGGCTGTGGGGGCCAGGATTGTGGCGATAACCACCTTCCCCGAGAGCCCCCTAGGCAGACTAGCCGACGTAGTCGTGAGAATCCCCGGGAGGACGAAGGAGGCATTCAAGATGGATGACTACTTCGCCAGGCAGATTCTGGGCATACACGCCCCCCTAGCCCCCCTGGGCACGCTCTTCGAGGACACGACACTCGTGTTCCTCGATGGCGTGATATACGAGCTCATGGGTAGGCTCGGCGTCAGCGAGGAGGAGATGAAGAAGAGGCACGCCAATATAGAGTAGGGGCGGGGAGGCGCCCTGGTAACCCTCAGGATCCTCAGGCCTTTCGACCCATGGAACAGCCCCCTCTGCACCTGCCCCTTCAAGTATAGCCTGAACCCCTACACGGGCTGCAGCTTCAGGTGCCTCTACTGCTACGCCACAGCCTACATAGGGGTTAGGGACAGCACGCCGAAACGCGGCCTCATAAGGGGCCTACTCCACGACCTGAGGATACTACCGCCGGGGATACTCGTTAACCTCGGCACGAGCAGTGACCCTTACCCGCCGGAGGAGGAACGCTACGCGCTAACGAGGAGAGTCCTCGAGGTAATGGTTCCCCTCGGCGTCAGGATCCTCGTGACGACCAAAGGCACCTTAGTAACTAGGGATGCAGACCTCCTAGCCAGGGGGAACGCCGCTGTAACACCCACAATAACGATGCTGGACGACTCCCTCGCCAGGGTAGTGGAGCCGGGCGCCCCCCCACCCTCGGCTAGGCTCGAGGCTCTGAGGATACTCCACTCGAAGGGCGTACCCGTCGGTGTGAGGGTCGACCCGATAATACCGTATGTTAACGATGATCCATCCGGGATAGAGGAGCTTGTCTGCAGGGTCGCGGAGGCTGGTGCTAAGTTCATAGTGACATCTACGTACAAGGCCAGGCCCGATAACCTGGCGCGCATGCGCGAAGGCCTCGGCGAGACTGGGGAAAGGCTCTACAAACTCTACAGGAGCGCTGGGGTGAGGGTTAGGGGCTACATGTACCTCCCCCGCCCGATGAGGGAGAGGTTCCTGAGACCCGTGATAGAGGCTGCTAGGAGGTGTGGCCTGGAGTATGCAACCTGTAGGGAGGGCTTCCAGGGCCGCGAGTGGTTCAACGCTGGCTCTTGCGATGGGAGCCACCTAATACCGCTGCGGGTAAAGCCTAGGAGGCCCGCGGGTGGCCCGAGAGACCTGAGGAACTGGCTCGGCGGGGCAG
>JALWEW010000027.1 GCA_027039295.1 Acidilobaceae archaeon | reverse complement strand
CCCGGGGCTCCGCAGGAGCCTCTCCAGGTTCACGTCAAACACCGTTCCCTCCTACCCGCCCATCCTATCGATGAGTATATGATCCAGAACCTCGAGAAGGACGTCTACGGGGATTTCGGGTGCTAGTCTCACGCGGCCCATCTTACCCTTCTCAGCGCCCTTCTCGATTAGGCCCAGTCTACTCAGCGTGTTTAGGTACTCGTAGAACTGTGTGTGCCTCCGAGGTCTCTCGCCGAAGGCCTCGGAGGCGCTTTCGTACTCGGCTCTGAGAAGCGAGGTCTGCACCCATCCGCCCTCTCTACCAGTGGCTCTAGCTAGGGCATACAGCACTAGTAGCATGTGGGTATCGAGGCCCCTCAGCAACCTCAAATCAACGCTTGCATAAGAGTCTTGAGCTAGTGCGTGCCTGATATCATCTTCCTCTATCCGGGGGGACCCCCTCATCTCGGCCCTCTCTGCGGCCCTCTGCAGGGCCTTGATGGCCTTCCGGGCGCTCCCTTCCCCGCCCCTGTCTTCGCCATAGCGGTCAGCTATCATTTCCAGCACATAGGGGGAGTAAGAGTCGTGGGCGAGGCCCAGCTCGGCCCTTTGCTCTAGAATTCTATAGAGGTCATAACTGCTGTAGGCCCTCAGGTGGAGCATGAAGTCTATCTGTGACTCAACTTGGGGAATCTTTTCGCGCATGTATGCCAGGGCCCGGACGTCGTTAGCTACTAGGATGTATCCTATCCTGCTTATCCCATCGCTAGCTGGTACTTCCTCGTAGACCCTTAGAAGCCTGTATAGGTCGTCAGCGGATATCTTGTTTGACAGGAGAATGCCCTGGAACTCGTCTAGTATTATAAGTAGGTACTCATCCTTAATCATTAGATAGTCAGTCAAGGACTTCATAGTCTCTATGAAGGAGGCGCCCCTGACAGGTATGCGAAGACCCAGCGAGTTGACGACAGCACTAAGTATGTCGATGAGGCTAGGAGCACCGTAGGCGTTAACCATGGCGTATCTGAGTCTTATGCCCCTAGCTTTCAGCTCCTCGCTAGCCTTCAAGGCGGAATACCTTGCTAGCGTGGTCTTGCCGATACCAACCCTCCCAATCTGGCCGTATATCATTGTGAGGTCGAGGAGATTGCCGCTCTTCACTATCTTGTTTACGATACGCCACACTATCCTATCCGCTTCATCTGCTCTTACAATAAGCCTCGGCGGTATGTAGTTATCGTTAAAGACCTGCATGTCGGTTATTATTGGCGCCAACCTCCCACCTTCCGGCTATCCACTGCACAACCCTGCAGTAGTGTACCGGATAATACCATATTTAGGGCGAGCCGCCCAGCAATCCGGTATCAATAACGAGCCTGCAGCAGTAACCACAGTGCCTCGCCTCGCCGAGGGCTACTAGTACGATGCCGCCAACCCCCTCAATAAATCCATGCTTGTCCCTGCATTCGCCATGGTGCCGACGGATTCCTCTCTCCTCGAGCAGGCGCAGAACGATTTTTGAGTCGCCCCTCAGGTGAAGGCCTCCTAGGCAGGTGCCCACTAGGAGGCCCCTTAGCTCCTCCGCCTCTGATGGTATCCTCAGACATCTATCCGTTACGATAAGCGATTTAACGAATGCTGGCGTCGAACGCGACGCCACCCTAGCTAGCCTCCGCGGCTCCGCATAGAGTAGATAAACGCCCCTATAGGGGGTCTCCTCGACGCTCCCG